>NZ_JBSGCE010000007.1:0-262365 GCF_053601695.1 Nonomuraea sp. NPDC004702 | reverse complement strand
GCCGCCACGGCGACCAGCAGCAGCTCGGTGACGGCGATCTGGTGCGCGAGCGGCGCGATCGGCCCGGCGGCCTCGCGCGGCAGCCTGATCAGCACCTCCGCCCGCGCCGCGAGCGGCGACTCCCCGGCGTCGGTGATCAGCGCCAGCCGCGCCCCGCGGGCGCACGCGGCCTCGGTGAAGCGGGCCGTCGCGGGGGAGTAGCGCCGGAAGTCGTACGCGACCACGGCCGCAGAACCGCCCAGGTCGAGCAGCGTACGGGCACGCGCGGACGCCGAGTCGGGCACCCGATGCGCCCCCGGACGCAGGCCGGCGAGCTGTCTGATCAGGTATTCGGCGGCCAGCTCGCTGAGCGGCCCGCCGAGCGCCCAGACCGACGCGGCTCCGGCCAGCAGGTCGCCGACGGCGTCGAGCAGGGGCTCGGTGACGGCGGCGAGGGTGCTGTCGAGCCCGGCACGCAGGTCTTCGGCGGCCCGCTGGGTGCCGGGCGGACGAGCGACGAACTCGCGTAGGCGCGACCGGTCGCGGACGCCGTCGCGCACGGCCGCCTGGAACCCGGCGAACCCCGCGTACCCGAGCCGGTCGAACAGCCGGGAGGCGGTCGGCGGGCTGACCCCGGCACGCTCGGCGAGCGCGCGCAGCGAGCCGAGCGCGGCGAAGGGGTGGTCGTCGAGCAGCGCCCGCACGACGGCCCGCTCGCCCGGTGGCAGCTCGGGGTAGACCGCGCTGAGCCGGCTCGTCACCGGATCCTCATCCATGCTGACAAATGTTACACGTGGCGGAGTGAATGAAACGAATGTTACGGTCGCCGGTATGAGTACCTGGAACGGACTGATCGACAGCGGCTACCGGCGCTGGCTCCCGGTCACCCCCGACACGCCCGCCGTCTCGCTCAACGAGGGCAACACCCCGCTGCTGCGCTCGGCGCACCTGTCCGCGGTGACCGGCTGCGAGGTCTGGCTGAAGGTCGAGGGCGCCAACCCCACGGGGTCGTTCAAGGACCGCGGGATGACCGTGGCGATCAGCAGCGCCGCCGAGGCCGGCGCCGAGCTTGCCGTGTGCGCCTCCACCGGCAACACCAGCGCCTCGGCCGCCGCCTACGCCGCGCGCGCCGGGCTGACGGCCGCCGTGCTCGTGCCGAAGGGGCGGGTCGCGCTCGCCAAGCTGGGGCAGGCGGTCCGTTACGGCGCGCGGATCGTCGAGATCGACGGCACGTTCGACGACTGCCTGCGCGTCGCCCGCGAGCTCGCCGCCCACCACCCGATCGCGCTGGTCAACTCGGTCGGCAACGAGCTGCGCCTGGCGGGGCAGCGCACGGTCGCCTACGAGATCGTTGACGCGCTCGGCGACGCGCCCGACATCCACTGCCTGCCCGTCGGGAACGGCGGCAACATCACCGCCACCTGGGGCGGCTACCGCGCCTACGAGCAGGAGGGGCTGTCCGGCCGGTCGCCGCGCATGTGGGGCTTCCAGGCGGCGGGGGCCGCGCCGCTCGTCCACGGCACGCCGGTCGCCGATCCCGAGACCGCGGCGAGCGCGATCCGCATCGGCAGCCCGGCCACCTGGGACGGCGCGCTCGACGCCCGCGACCGGTCCGGCGGGCTGATCGCCGCGGTGACAGACGCGCAGATCTTCGAGGCGTACGAGCTGGTCGCCAGGCGCGACGGCGTCTTCGCCGAGCCCGCCTCGGCCGCTGGGATCGCCGGCCTCCTCGACCAGCACGCCCGGGGCAACCTCGCGCCGGGCCGGCGGATCGTGATCACGCTGAGCGGCAACGGCCTGAAGGACCAGGACGCCTCCCTGCGCGGCGGCTACACCGCGACGGAAACCAGTTCGGCCACCTCGGCCGTGGCCCGAGCCCTCGGCCTCGCCGCCTGATCCCGGGCGCGCCGATGGGCGCGGGATTCCTGCGTTACTCCTTCGATCGGTCGCGCACGAGCGGCACGCGGATCCGTCTGCTGGCGTGCTCGATGACGGCCAGGATGTACGCGCTGCCCGTTCAGGTGATGGTGTGGTTCTCCCGAACCAGACGCAGGATGAGGGCACGGATGGAGCGGACCGTGGGTGGGCGGCCAGGCCGCTTCGGCCGACAGGTACGAGCGTGACGACGTCTCATCAGATCGCGATGCCGGCGCGACTCGCGCCGCGCCGCGAAGCCTCCGGAGGGCCATGACCTGGACGGATGTCATCATCGGCAGGCGCAGTGTCCCGTCCCGGAGGGAGGACATCGCGTCCAGCAGTGCGGCCGGTCGTCGGTGGCGAGCTTGCCGCCTACAGGTCCGATTCTCGCCGGATGCATCCTGTCGGGGGCGGACATGATGAGCGCATGATGGCAGAAGCAATGACGAATGACGGTCCGGCTTCGGGGGGCGACGGGGGCAGGAGCTCACTGGCAGTGCTGGAGAGGTTCTACCGGGCGGAAGTCGCCTATATCGCCGCAGGGGGCTTCGGCAAGGCCGACTTCGGCCAGCTTGCCGAGTGCCTGGACCCAGAGGTCGTGATGTACCAGGCGGACTCCCTGCCCTACGGGGGCATCTGGCGCGGACCGAGCGGCATCGAGCAGTTCATGGCCGCCATGAGCGAGGCATGGCAGTCCCTGGAGTTCCTGGAGCAGAAGTATGTGGTCGACGGCGACAGTGTCGTGGTCTGGAACCGCGGCATCCTGCGTGCCCGCGCCACCGGCCGGGCCTTGGAGACCTCGGTGATGCAGTTGATGACGATCAAGGATGATCGCATCACCGAGATACACCCGTTCTACCTGGACACGTCTGCGGTCATGAACGCCCTACGCCCGGACGACGACGTCTAGCTGTCCTTGAGTACGTGACCGGCTGGTGGCAGGCCTGCCAGTGCGATGTGGCCGCGGTGGTGGTTGTAGGTGTGCAGTGGCCCGCACCACCGCCTTGGCGATCACACAGAAGCGCGGGCGGTCGCCGACGCCGGTCACCACCCATGCCCGCCGGCACCGCCGACACAGCCCGGTACCGCTGTTCGACAACGGGCATGTCCACCAGGGCCATTCCCGGCTTCCTGACGCGCGACGCCGCAACAACGCACGACAGACGGGCCGAAGGCAGCACCTGTCACCCATGTCTTGGGATCGACGTGTCCAGCATGTCGCGGGACAGGACACGGATGAAAACATGACACAAGGCGTCGGGTTTCAGGGTGATCATCAATGCACCGGTCGGCGCCGATGTGGGTGTGGACCGGGGCCTCATGGATAAGGGGCCCGGTCTTGATCTGCGGCACGGGCCGAATCCGGACCGGCCACGTGCTGAGGGGTCTGATCAAACGGCCGCGTAGTGGCGGAATCGACTTGTTCGACATGGGGGGAGTCCGTCCGCCTGTGTTCTGGTGTGTTGCGAGAGGGTGGATCAAGGTTGACTGCGTTCGTACGGGACGTCGCCAGTATGGGGCGAGAGGCCATCGAGGTGGTGGGGGCTCGTACCAACAATCTGCGGGACGTGTCGGTGAGCATCCCCAAGGGGTGGCTCACCGCCTTCACCGGGGTGAGCGGCAGCGGCAAGACCTCGCTGGCCATCGACACCCTGCACAACGAGGCCCAGCTGCGCTACCTGGAGGGGCTTTCGCCGTTCGTACGGCAGTACATCACCCAGCGCAATCGGCCGAAGGTCGACCGCATCCTGGGACTCGGCGCGACGCTCGCGGTCGACCAGCGCCGCCTGAACCGCAACCCCCGGTCCACGGTCGCGACGATCACCGGCATCGACGGGCATCTGGGACTGCTGTACTCGCGCCTTCCGGGGATCGGCGCGGACCCGGCGGCGCAGAGCGTCAACGGGCATCTGACGACCGCTCATTTCGACCGCAACACCCCGGAAGGCAGCTGCGCGGACTGTCACGGCGTGGGCGGGCGCTGGCAGGCGCAGGAGGACCTCATCATCACCCGTCCGGAGCTTCCCCTCTTCGAGGGGGCCTCGCCCTGGTACGCCAGGTGGCGGTCGGGGGAGCACGCGTTCGTGCCGGCGCTCGCCGACAAGCGCGGCGTGGACCTCGGCCTGCCATGGCGGTCGCTGCCGGAGGAGTTCCGCCACTGCGTGCTGTACGGCACAGGTGAGGAGAAGGTCGAGGCGACCGTCGACATGACCAGCAAGAAGGAGACGGTCTCGGTGACCTACACCTCCAGCCAGCCGCTGCGGGGGGCGCTGGCCGAGGTGGAGCGGGTGTTCCTGAACGCCCAGACCGCCAGCGCCAAGCAGCGCTACCTGCCGTACATGCGCATGCAGCCGTGCGGCACCTGCGGCGGCAGCGGGTACGACCAGGTGGCCCGGTCCGTGCGGCTCGGCGGGCTGACCTTTCCCGACCTGCTCCAGGTGGACGTACGGGAGGTACGCGGCTGGGCCGAGCGGGTGGCCGGCGACCTGGACGTCCGGCAGCGCGAGGTGGGTGAGCCGCTGCTGCAGGACCTGGGCCGCAGACTCGGGATCCTCGACCGCCTCGGCCTGGCCCATCTCCAGCTGTCCCGGAGCGCGGCGACACTGTCCGGGGGCGAGTTGCAGCGAACCCGGCTCGCCGCACAGCTCAGCACCGAGCTCAGCGGCATCGTCTTCGTCCTGGACGAGCCCGGGACCGGGCTGCATCCGGCGGACAAGGCGCACCTGCTCGACATCGCCCTGGAGCTGCGCGAGGCCGGCAACACGGTGCTCCTGGTCGAGCACGACCCCGAACTGATCGCCCGGGCCGACTGGGTGATCGACATGGGGCCGGGCGCGGGCCGTCTCGGCGGTGAGATCCTGGTGTCGGGGCTTCCCGCCGACGCGGCCGCCCACCCCACGTCACTGACCGGACGCTACCTGGCCGGTGAGGGGCCACGGCTGCGCCGGACCCGCCGTCCGGCCGGGGATGACACCGGCTGGGTGGAGCTGCACGGCCTGCGTGCGCACAACGTGACCGCAGACGTGGTGCGTTTCCCCGCCGGCCGGCTCACCTGCCTGACCGGGGTGAGCGGCAGCGGCAAGAGCAGCCTGCTCGGCGCGCTCGCGGTGAGCGTGGAGGCCGCTCTGAACGGGACGACGACCGACGCCGTGCGCCAGGTGACCGGCCTGGAGGGGTTCGACTGGGTCGCCGTCGTCGATCAGGAACCGCTCGGGCGCACGCCGCGATCCAACCCGGCCACCTACAGCAAGGCGTTCGACGTCGTCCGTAAGCTGTTCGCCGAGACCGACATGGCACGCGCCCGTGGGGTCAACGCGTCCTGGTTCAGCTTCAACACCGCGGGCGGTGGCCGCTGCGAACCCTGCACCGGTTATGGCCGCAAGCTGGTCGACATGCACTTCCTGCCGGATGTGTGGGTGGTCTGCGACGCATGCCAGGGGCGGCGCTACACGCCGGAGGCCTTGGAGATCAAGTACCGGGGACTGGCCATCGATCAGGTGCTGGAGCTGACCGTCGCCGAGGCGGTGGAGCAGTTCTCCGAACCCCGGCAACTCGCCGAGACCCTGGGAGCCTTGAACCAGGTCGGGCTCGGCTATCTGCAGCTCGGCCAGAGCGCCACGGAGCTGTCCGGCGGCGAGGCGCAGCGGCTGAAGCTGGCCTCCGCCATCCAGCGCGGGGCCGCGGGCCGCAAGGCCGGTCTTGTCGTTCTCGACGAACCCGTCTCGGGCCTGCACCCCTCTGACGTCCAGCGGGTGGTGGACGCGTTCGACGTGTTGCTCGACTCGGGCAACACCGTCGTCGTTGCCGAACATGACATCCCCGTCGCCGCGTCCGCGGACTGGGTGATCGACCTGGGGCCGGGAGCCGGTCCGGACGGGGGCGCGGTGGTCGCGGAGGGCACCCCGGACGCCGTCGCAACCGCGAACACCCCGACCGCCGGCTTCCTCCGGCGGTACGCGGCGGGCCTGCCGCTCCTGGAAGGGCCGTGGCTCGCTGGAACAGGTCGTCGAGGACGATGAGGCCCTTCCGGCCGGGACGGCTGGTGGTGGGGCGCGAACGTGTCAGACGGCCGGGCGGCCGCAGGTGACGTCCTCACCGGGCAGGACACCGTCGACCAGGTAGCTGGTGACCTTGGTGTCGACGCAGGCGTTGCCTGCCGCGAGGTAGACGCCGTGGCGGAAGGCGTCGTTCAAGGTGATCATGCGGGAGCCGGTCAGCGCCCGGTGCATGGCCTGCTGGCCCGGATAGGGCGTCGCGGGGTCGCCGGCCGCGCCGACGATCAACGCCGGTACGGAGTTGCCGACCCTCGTGGGCGCTTCAATCGGCTTGACCGGCCAGAACGCGCACGGGGAGATGTTGCGGGCGAGCGGCCCGAACAGTGGTTCTGCGGTGCGGTGCCGCTGGATGTCGCGGTAGTAGGTCGCCGGGTCGCGGGGTGCGGCCCGGTCACCGCACAGGATCGCCGTGCCCGCCCGGTCCGAGGCCTCTCCGGAACCGGTGAACAGGCCGTCCAGGAATTCCTTCAGCGAGGCGGGCGGCGGCGTCTCGCCGCCGCGGCTCAGCGCCCGCGCCTCCTCGGCGAGGACGGCATAGGACTGCGGGCCGTCACTGTAGAGGCGTGCGAACAGCCAGTACGGCACGACATGGGCATCGACGCGGTATGCGCCGATCTTCACGGGATGCCGGTTGATCTTCTCCACGGTCGCCAGGACGGCGTCAGGGGTCCCGCCCAGCCCGTACTCCTTGTCATGTGACGCGGCCCAGGACGCCCAGCGGCGCAGCGCGGCGTCCATCGCGGGGGCGGCGCGTGTGAACATGCGCGGGCCGTACACCTGCGGGTCGACGGCGCTGTCGAGCACCACCCGGTCGGCCCGCGAGCCGAACATCTGCAGGTAGGTCGCACCCAGGTAGGTGCCGTAGGAGTAACCGAGGTAGGACAGCTTCTGCTCGCCGAGCGCGGCCCGGATCACGTCCATGTCGCGTGCGGTGTTCCTGGTCGTGGCGTACGGCAGGGTCTGGAGGTTGCCCTTGGCGCAGCCCGCCGCCAACTGTTCGGCCAGGCGCACCCCCTCGTCGAAGGTACGCCGGTCTGGTCCCGCGGAGCGGAGGAAGGTGTCGGTCTGCCACCGGCAGCTGATCGGTGTGCTGCGGCCGACGAATCGGGGGTCCATGCCCACCAGGTCGTAACGGGCCGCGACCTCGGGCATCGCCTTGCCCAGGAGCGTCATCGAGAGGCCGGCGCCGCCCGGGCCGCCGGGGTTGAGCAGCAAGACGCCGCGGCGCCGGGCGGAATCGGTGGCCTTGATCCGGGAGAGCGCGATGGTGAGGGTCCGCCCCTGCGGTCTGCGGTAGTCCATCGGGACCAGGACGGTGGCGCATCGAGCACCGGCGGCGTCCATCTGTTCGCCCAGCTGATCGCCGGGTCCGGTTGCGCAGGAACGCCAGGTGATCGTCTGATGGTGGAAGCGGTCCAGGGGGGTGGCCGCCTGCGCCGGTCCGGCGGCGCCCAATCCGATTCCGGCCGTGAGTGCCACTGCGGCAGCCGTTCCACTCTTGATGAGGAGCATGCGTCGTTCCTTGGTGAAGGGGTTGTTTCCTGCGGATCCGGCGCGCGTCGGATTTCGACGCTCCGGTAGTGATGTGTCCGGTCTCAGGGGCGCCCCCTGTTGATCACTGATCACCGGCTGTATCCAAACTAGGGGCCTGAGCAGCCCCTGGACATCGTGCGGAAGGTCGATCCGGGCCCTGCCACCGGCACACCAACCGCCCGCTTCTCTGCGACCGCTGCCCTAACGACGACTCCTCCCAAAGGAGGACAAAGCGGGTCATGCTGGCGGCTACCTTCGTCTCATGAACGTGGTGCGACGATGGGGCCGCTGGTGGCGCGGCTTGCCGGTGATGGTCGCCGACAGCCTGCTGGCCGGTGTGTCGACCGTGCTGGCGGTGACGCAGGCCGCCTTGTCCGCCCATGACCCGGTCGTGCTGGCGTACCTGCTGGCGGTGCTCACCAGCGCGCCGCTGGTGCTGCGCAGGCGCCACCCCATCGCCGTCCTCGCGGTGATCACGGCGGGCCTGATCGGCTGCGGCCTGGCCGGCTACCCCAACGGATTCCAGGCCCCGCCGGTGCTGGTCAGCCTCTACACCGTCGCGGCCTACCGCCGGGAGGGCTATCGCGACGGCGTCGTGGCCCTGGTGTTGATGGCGGGCATCCTCGTGCCCGACCTCCTCAGGTCCGGGCTGACCTTCACGATCGTCAAGAGCCTGGTCGAGAACGCGCTTCAGCTCGGCGCGGCCTGGGCCATCGGGGAGGGGGTGCGCAGCCGCCGGCTGCGCCACCAGGACCTCGTCGAGCACGCCCGCCACCTGGAGATCGAACGCGAGGAGAAAGCGCTGCGAGCGGTCGCCGAAGAACGCGTGCGCATCGCCAGGGAACTGCACGACGTGGTCGCCCACCACCTGTCGGTCGTCTCGATCCAGTCCGGCGCCGGCGGCCGCCTGATCGACACCGAGCCCGACGCCGCACGTGAGGCATTCACCGCGATCGCCGCCACCACCCGCGAGGCACTGGCCGAACTCCGGAACATGCTGTCGGTCCTGCGCCTCACGTCCGACACCGGCGAGGACTCCTACGCCCCGCAGCCGGGGCTGGCCCAGCTGGACACGCTGCTGGAACGCTCACGCCTGTCCGGCCTGTCGATCCGGCGGGAAACCTCCGGTCAGGTACGCCCGCTGCCGCCCGGCGTGGACCGGTGCCTGTACCGCATCACCCAGGAATCATTGACCAACGTGCTCAAACACGCCCCACACGCCGACGTGACCCTCACCCTGACCTACCAGCCCGCCGCGGTCACGCTGCAGGTCGGCAACAGCGGCCCGGCCACCACCGGGCACAGCGCCGACGGGCACGGCCTGATCGGCATGCGCGAACGAGCCACCCTCTACGGCGGCACCCTCACCGCCGGCCCACGTACGGACGGCGGCTTCACCGTGACCGCGCACCTGCCCGCCTCCCCGCTCGCCGACCCCGCTCTCGCCACGGCCCACCCGCGGCAGAGCGCACCACGACCCGGGGCGCCCCGATGACCGGCCCCGACACCGGCCGCGGGACCATCCGCGTCCTCGTCGTCGACGACCAGGCCCTGGTCCGCGCGGGCCTGGTCGCCCTCCTCCGCACCGACGCCGCTCTCGCGGTCGTCGGCGAGGCCGCCGACGGCCACGAAGCCATCGCCCAGGCCGCGGCGACCGCCCCGGATGTCATCTTGATGGACATCCGCATGCCCGACCTGGACGGCGTCGCCGCCACGCGCCACATCCTCGCCCACGCCGCCGGCCCGGCACCGAAGATCCTCATCCTGACCACCTTCGACCTGGACGAACACGTCTTCGCCGCCCTGCGCGCCGGCGCCTCGGGATTTCTGCTCAAGGACACCCCCGCCGACCAGATGCTGGCCGCGATCGCCACGGTCGCCCGCGGCGAGGTGCTGCTGGCGCCCAGCGTCACCCGGCGCCTGGTCCACCATTTCGTCACCGCGCCCGAACCCGACCGGCGCCGGCCCGCGGAACTCGCCCGGCTCACCAGCCAGGAAACCGCCGTGCTCCACCTGGTCGGCCAGGGCCTGACCAACCAGCAGATCGCCACCCGCCTGAACATCGCCGAGGCCACCGTCAAATCCCACCTGGGCCGCCTCATGACCAAGCTCAAGCTGTCCAGCCGCGCCCAAGCCGTGGTCGTCGCATACGAGACCGGCTTGATCGTCCCTGGAGCCGGAGACCGCCCCTGATGCCCGGCAACTCACCGGTTCGGGAGCACCGGCGACACCGACATCGTTCTATGTCAGTTCTACGAAGGTGGGGTTGGTGTAGCACCAGAGGTCGTGCCAGGGGTTCTCATTGCGGCCTGTGTCCGCCGCCGGCTCCATCCCGCCGGGAGCGCTGCGCCTGCCGTCGGTGCCACGCAGCCGGAAGTAGAACGGCTCGCGCACGTCGCGGAACTTGTAGTGGAACTGGGCGACCCGGCCCTTGCCCTTCGGCATGAACGACTCGACCACACTCACGTCCGGTGCGGTGAAGACGTCGGGGTCGGCGGCCGGCCCGGTGATCGCACCGCGGATCAGATCCAGGCGGGCGAGCCGGGGGATCTCTTCATTGGCGTTGGGACGGCCGGCGAGATCGACGGAGATGGTGATGGTGACGTCGTCGCCGCGCCGCACCGACAGCCGTCCGCCGAACGTGGCCGGGGCGTTGCCGGGGGCGTGCGCGTCGACGTGCAGCCCGTCGATGAGGCCGCCCATCGACACCCAGGATCGCCCGGCCTTGATCGCCTCCATGACCGCGCCATAGCTGCGTGAGGTCGCCCCCACAACCGTGCGGCTGAACTGACCGGGCCAGAAGTCGGCGTGCCGCAGCGGGACGCCGCCGTCGATGGGATCGGGGTATCTACCGTGCTGGTCGTACCAGTCAGCAGGTCGGGAGGGCTCGACGGTCGTGTCACCGTTGTAGAAGTGGCCGTCGGAGTTGGCAGTGATCCACCAGCCCTTGCCCTCGGCGAGCATCGAGTCCCACATGCCGCCCAGGATGCCGGTCATGGAGTCGAAGCCGCCGTACGTCGGGTAGTGTTCCGGCCGCCAGCCGGCCCAGGAGTCGGCGTCGGCGGTGTTGTTGAAGTCGCCGCGGGCCCTGGGCTCGTTCTGGGCGCCAGGCGCGCCCTCCATGCCGACTGCGATGTTCGGCGCCTTGTCGCGATAGGTGCGCAGGTCACGCGGGGAGTACCTGCCGCGCCGCATCACGTGGTTGATCAGGAACAGCGCGGAACTCGCCGAACCCGTGCGCAGCGCGGTCTCCAGCCAGGCGAGCGCCTCCAGCGCCTTGGCCTCGTTCGCCGGGTTGCCCGCGCCGGTGCCGTTGATCCTGGAGTCGAAGAGCCGCTCGAACGCGCGCAGCAGTTGGATCTCATCGCGAGCACCGTCGAAGAACACCGTGGCGTGCTCGCCTCCGGGAACGTTCCATTCCAGCCCCTGCCACAACAGCAGCTCAGGGTGCTTGGCCCGGGAGGTGACGATGTCGGCATAGGTGGACTCGACCGCGAACTTCTCGTGCGCGGCGTGCCCGTGGTCGGTGATGACCAGCCAGTCCAGGCCGTGCTTGAGGGCGCCCGCAGCCTGCTGCTCAATGGTGTACATGCCGTCGTAGCTGTACTGCGTATGAACGTGATGGTCGCCGGCCAGCCAGTTGAGCGCGCGGGAGCCGCCGCTGGTCGCGGCGGCGGGACGCGTGGTCAGCCCTCCCAGAGCGGTGACGGCGAGACTGCTGATGCCGAGCAGCCCACTGTTCAGCAGAAAGCGGCGCCGACCGAGGTCGGCGGGCGACAGTTCGGTCTCTGAGACGGACAGGTCGGCGAACGCAGCCGTTCCTTCCGGTGCGCTGTGGGAGTGTGCATGGGTGCGGCACATGGGACATACCTTTCATCTGGAATACCTGGTGCGTCGTTCTCGGGTGGCCCATGAGCTTGCGCACGAAGTGGGGCGGAGCAGGTGAACCTGCGGCCCTTCGTCACGTTCGCAGAGGAGCGTGACGGCTTGCATGGGGAGGAAGCGAATGCTGGGCGACTTCTTGCCGAACGGCGGAAGGCTCCGGCGAGCCATCCGACCTCCGTGTGTGACGTGCGGCGGTTCGCGCAATGGTCACCCGTGCCTGGTCGCGGTGATATTCGCATGACGGTCTGCGCAATGACCCGATAGAGAGGATCCATGTCGATTCGTGTGCGCCTTGACGACCTGTGCCAGGAGACCTGGGAAGCGGTGGCCGAGCTGAGGGTGGCTGACGACCAGGCTGATCTCATCGCGTCGAACCTGTACTCGATTGCGGAGAGCCGGTTCTTGCCGGGCTTCGTCACCCGTGCGGTGATGCACGATGAGCGCGCCGTGGGCTTCGCGATGTACGGCCCCGATCCCGATGACGGCCGGATCTGGCTCTATCGCTTGATGATCGACAAGGATCACCAGGGGAAGGGGCTGGGCCGAGCGGCCCTCCAACAGGTCATCGCCCATGTGCGGGACGCGTTCGACGCACCGGTGCTGCGGTTGGGAGTGCGTGGCGACAACATCGCGGCCAGGGCGCTCTACACCTCTGCCGGGTTCGTTCCCACCGGGCAGGTCTTCGGCCGGGAGGACGTCCTGGAGCTCCGTCTGCGAACGGGGCACGAGACGGAGCCGGTCCAGTCGCCGTAGGGCGACATCTGTCATGCGGGTGTGGTGCGGCCCCGCCGCCGTGGTGGGCGGAGGGGCCATGAGCCGCTGGGAACCGAGCTATCCGAGCACCGGGTAGTTCGCGCGGAACACGTTGTGCGGGTCACGGGCCCGCTTGATCTCTCGCAGTCGCGCGAGCGCGTCGCCGGAGAAGGACTGCGCCGCCGTGTCACCGGGGGACAGCAGGGTGTACGGCTTGCGGCCGCTGATGTACGCCTCCAGGTCGGCCACGACCTCGGCCTGCTTGGCGCGCGTCGCGTCGGCCGCGTGCGGCAGGCCGAGACCCACCAGTCCGAGCAGGTACGGCTCAGCCACCGCGCCGCTCGCACCGGCCCCGCGGCCCGGCTCGGCGAGCGCCCCGCCCAGGTGCCTGATCTGCACGTTGATGAGCGGTTCGATCGGCTTGGCCAGCAGGAGCTCCACCGTGTCCGCGTTCAGGCCGGTGAGCAGCTCCGCACGAGCGATGGACGGGACCGGATCGGTGGGCTCGGCGGCGATCCTGCCCAGGTCAGCGACCGGGACGACGCCGCGGCTGTCGGAGATCGCGCCCTCGATCTTGTCGATGCGTGCCAGCAGGTCCGCCCCCTGCGCCGCCTCACCCAGGTAGGCCAGATCCAGCGTCACCATCGGCGGCGCGCCGGGGGGCTGGAGCCGGTTGATCCAGAGGCTGAGCTCACGCGGCGCCTCGGCGGTGATCTCCAGGAACGCGTCGTACACCTCCCCGGTCCGGTGCTCCGGCCAGATCACGCGCCCGCCGTACAGGACCGGAGCGGGATACAGGTCGAGTTCGAGGGCGGTCACCACCGCGAAGTCCCCGCCACCGCCGCGCAGCGCCCAGAACAGGTCGGGGTCGGACTCGGCGGTCACCCGGCCCGGCTCGCCGTCGGCGTCCACGATGTCGATGGCCCGCACGCTGTCGGAGGCCAAGCCGTGCTTGCGGCTGAACCAGCCGACCCCACCGCCCAGGGTGTAGCCGGTCACGCTGACCCCCGGCGCGCTGCCGGACAGGCCGGTCAGACCCAGCGGACCGGCCGCCGCCAGCACCTGCCCCCACTTCGCGCCCGCGCCCACCCGGACCACGCGCTCCTGCGGGCGTACCTCCACGTCGTTCAGCAGGCCGGTGCGCAACAGGATCACGCCTTCCACGTCACCCGAGGCGCCATGCCCGCTCGGCTGCGCGGTCACCGTCATGCCCGCCCGCCGCGCGTAACGCACGAGCGCCGCCACGTCATCGGCGTCCGCGGCCTCCGCCACGGCAGCCACCGGCTGCCTGACGGTCAGATTCCACGCGGTGGCCGCCTGTTCGAAGCCGTCGTCGCCGGGCAGGAGCACGCGCCCCTTCAGGACACCGCGCAAATCGTTGATCGTCATTGTCGTCTCCCTTGTCGAGTTGTCAGAAAATGCGACGTCAGGCGGACTGCGCGGCGGTCGCCGGGGTGGCTCCGGCCTCGCGGAGGATCAGCAACCCCGTGACCGCGATCAGCGCCGCGGTCAGGCCGTGGATGCCGAGCGCGGCGGCCGTGGATCCGTGGTGGGCCAGGACGTTGACCATGTCGCCGAACGGCGTGACGGCCGTCATCAGCAGGACCCAGCCCAACGGGCGACGGTGGCCTGTCACCAGCAGGACGCCCATGGCCAGGCCCATCCCGATCTCGCGGCTGCCCTTCACGATGGAGAAGCCGCTGCCGTCGGAGGGCCAGTCCGCCAGCCCCGGGAAGGTCGTCCCGAGGGGCAGGACGAAGGACAACCCGAGGTAGAGGGTGAACAGGACGACGACGGCGGCCAGGACGGTGTTGAGCTTCTTCAGCGACATGGTCGTACTCCTTGTTTGCACGGACGGGCAGGGGTTCAGCCGCGGACACGGCGGATGTGGCGGGCGTAGCGGGGGCGGCCGATGACGTGCCAGATGACGCGGACCGGGACGGGAAGGCCGCCGAGGACGACGGCGCGCTCGGCCGGGTTCGCGTCCTCCAGGACGGCGCCGAAGAGCGTGAGCAGGGTGAGCTTGGGCGTGTTGTTCACCAGGTGGTCGCCCAGGGAGGCCCACTCCTGTCGGGTGATGTGCTCGGCCGCGAGCGGGAGGAGGGTGGCCTCCTCGTCGTGGAGGTGTTCCAGCAGGACCGCGCGGTGCTCGCAGAGGGCGGCCGCCAGGGCGTCGCGTTCGTCGGCGCCCGCGGTGGCCTCCCAGGCGGGAAGCGCGGCGTCCAGCCTGCTCAGGGTGGCCGCGACGCGCTCGTGCTGGGCCTGCATGCGCAGGACGATGTCGGCCTCCAGGTCCACCCGGGACAGCAGCGGCGGCCACAGCAGCTCGTCCTCGCCCTCGTGGTGGTTGTGCAGGCCCAGCCGGTAGACGCGGAAGTGGCCGGCGATCACCCTGGCGCGAGCGGTGTCACCCGGGGCGACGGCCGCGACGAGCTTCACCAGCAGCCGCGACTCACGGCGGAGCGCGCGGTGGACGATCTCCATGTCCCGGGTGTTGACGCTCATCTGTTGCCGCTCCTTCGTCGGTTGCGATGTGTTCAGGCTGCTCCTGGGTGTTTGGAAGGGATTTGGAAGGCATTTGGAACGTCCACCTAGCAGTGCGGATCATGGTCTTCATCCGGGCGCTGGGCTCTTTCGGGGCCGAGGTCGGCGGCGAGCCCGTTCCCCCAGGCAGGCCGCGGCAGCGGGGCGTGCCGGCGTTGCTGGTGGCGGCCTCGGCCTCGGACGCTGATCACCGCTAGAGTGGGTGATCATGACGACTGGACGATGGGCGTTGGGCGGCGACCTGAGCGTCGCCAGGGTCGGGTACGGCGCGATGAAGCTGACCGGCTGGCCGAAAGGCGACCGTCCCAGCAGGGACACCGCACTCGCCGTCCTGCGCCGGGCCGTCGACCTGGGCGTGAACCACATCGACACCTCGCACTACTACGCTCGCGACGGCGTGGCGGCCAACGAGCTGATCCGGGAGGCGCTGCATCCCTACCCGGACGACCTGGTGATCGTGACGAAGGTGGGCGCGCTCGTCGAGGGCTCTGACCTCGCCCTGCCCGCCGAGGGCAAGACCGGCCTCACCCCCGACGGCCTGCGCCGCGGCGTCGAGGCGAACCTGCGCTCGCTCGGCGTGGACCGCCTCGATGTCGTCAACCTGCGCATGGGCGACCTCGACCGCGCCGGGACGCCGCTCGCCGGTCCGCTGGAGACGTTGCTCGCGCTGCGCGAGGAGGGGCTGATCCGCCACCTCGGCGTCTCGAACGTGACACCCGCCGAGTTCGCCGAGGCCCAGAAGATCGCGCCGATCGTCTGCGTCCAGAACCTCTACAACCTGGCCAGGCGCGAGGACGACCCGCTGGTGGACGCCTGCGCCGAGGCGGGCATCGCGTACGTGCCGTTCTTCCCGGTCGGTGGGTTCCGGCCGCTCACGGCCGAGCGCCTGGACGCCGTCGCCGCCCGCCACGGCGCGACCGTGCCGCAGGTGGCGCTGGCCTGGCTGCTGGCCCGGTCGCCGAACATCCTGCTCATCCCCGGCACCGGCTCGCTCGCCCACCTGGAGGAGAACGTCGCCGCCACGTCCCTGCAGCTGACCGAGGAGGACCTGGCCGACCTCGCCGACCAGGCGCACTGACCGCGGAGTCCGAAGCACCACGACAGGTGTCGGCCGCGCTCAGCAGGTGTGTCGTGGGCCCCTCGCCGCCCCGGCGCCTGGCGAACGAGAGCTTCCCGCGCACGAGGTCGGTCCTGGCCCGTTGCCGCATGGGAACTGGTCGCCGGGGCGCCGGCGGGTGAGGCGGCCGTGAGAAGCGTGCCCGCGAGAACCGGTCAGCGCGGGATGGTGTCCCGGTGGGCGGCCAGCCAGGCGTCGAACGTCTGCAGCCGCGGATTGAGTGCACGCAGCAGCTCGAAGTCGATGAGCTCGGCGATGTCGGGGGCGGCCGCGACCAGGTACTGGAGCATGTTGCCGACCTCGCCCGCGCCCGGGAACCCCGCGGCCCGGATCATGTCGGGGCTGACCGCCTGGTACGTGACGGGCTCGCCGAGCGCCTGGCTCAGCGCGGCGGCGTACTGCGCGCCGGTGAGCAGGGCCCCGGCGACGCTCACCCGCCTGCCGGCCATCCCGTTCCCCTGGCGGAAGATCCCCAGCGCGGTCCTGCCGACGTCCTCCGCGGCCTGCGCGGCCACCCTCGCCTCGCCGAACCCGAGCGGCAGCACCAGCGCGCCCGTCTCGTCACGCCGGGGCGCGAACATGTCGCGAAATGCCTCGTAGTACACGTTCGCCTGCAGGAAGGTGGTGGGCACGCCCGACTCCAGGAAGAACCGGTCGGCCTCGGCCTTGCCGTCGGCGTGCGGCACCTTGTACGTGCCCTCGAAGCTCGGCGTCCCGTCGTCCGGACGGAAGTAGCCGCGAGTGTCGGACAGCGTGGACCAGACGAGATGCCGGACGCCGGCCTCCCGGCCCGCCCGCGCGGCGTTGCCGGCCTGCTCCCGCTCCTTGGTGGTCGCGGGCCGTGCCCGCTCCTCCTCGGGCGTGCGCGGCTCCCAGAAGTTCGTCACCACGAAGGCGCCGTGCGCGCCGTCGAAGGCCCTGCGCAGGCTGCCCGCGTCGTCGAGATCGGCCTCCACGACCTCGGCCCCCAGGGCGGCCAGCTCCCTGGCCCGCGCCGAACCCGGGTCCCGGGTCAGGGCAGTCTGGGACTTCGACAGTTGGTCGGTGCTCTCCGCGAGACTGGTCGATCTGGCACGCGAGGCGGGCGCCCTGTCGGTGCTGCCCTCAGCCCTCCACATGCTCGTGTCGAACAGGGTCCTCGCCGGTGAGTTCGCCCTGGCCGACGCGCTGGTCGCCGAGGCGGCGACGATCGGCGAGGTGGGAAGGACTCCAGGGCCCGCAGCACCATCGGCACGCCCGCGGCGGAACCCTCGGTGAGCGCCACGCCCACGCCGTTCAGGAGCAGGTCGTTGCGCTCCGGCGGCGGCCCCGGCGGTGCGGCGAGCAGCGCCTCGGCGATGTCCGCCACCTGGGCGCCGCTCGGCAGCCGGCCCGCGTTCATGGCCGCGTTCAACGTGTCGCGGTAGGTCTCGCGGGCCAGCCCGGCGTCCAGCGGCGCCAGGCGCTCACCGGCTCTGAGCAGCAGCGGGAAGGCGGAACCTGCGCTCCTGGAGGCGAACGCGATCTGACCGCGCAGCAGGTCCGCCTGGGCGCGTTCGCGTTCGTCCAGAGTGCTGAGTTCGGCTGCGTCCAGCAGTTCGAGCGCGGCGTCGTACCCGCCGGCCTGGTACTTGGCCCGTGCCGCCGCCAAGGCCCTGGCGCCGCGGCGCGCGGGATCGGGGGTCAGCTCGGCTGCCCGCTCGTGGAACGCCGCCGCCGCGGCGACTCCGCCGCGCGCCTGCGCCCGATCGGCCGAGCGCTCCAACTCGGCGGCCACCGTCTCGTCAGGGCCGGCCGCCGCGTTGGCGAGGTGCCACGCCCGGCGATCGGGGTCCGCTCGGGGATCGGTCGCGTCGGCCAGCGCCCGGTGGACGTCCTGCCGGTCCTGCGGGGACGCGACGCGGTAGGCCGCCGATCGCATGAGGGGATGGCGGAAACGCACCCGCGTACCGATGGTGATCAGCCCCGCCGCCTCGGCCGGCGACGCGGCGGACACCTCGATGCCCAGCAACTCCGCCGCGCGAGTCAGCAGGGTCACGTCCCCGACCGGCTCGGCCGCCGCGATGAGCAGCAGCCGCTGCGTCTCGGCCGGCAACGACCGGACCCGCCGCAGGAAGCCCTGCTCGATCTGACCGGCCAGCGGTCGCGCGTCGGGCCGCCCGAATCCACCCGCCAGCTCCGCCGGCGCCAGCCCCCGGGGCAGTTCGAGCAGGGCCAGCGGGTTTCCCTGCGTCTCGACGACGATCCGGTCCCGGACCTGCTCGTCGAGCCGTCCGGGAGTCACGGAGTCCAGCAGGGCGCGGGCGTCGCTGTCGCTCAGCCGTCCCACGTCGAGCTGGGGCAGCCCCTTCAGCTCCGGTCCGAGGTGGTGCTCGCGCACCGCGAACACCAGCCCGATCGGCTCCGCGAGCAGGCGCCGCGCGACGAAGGCGAGGGTCTGCGCGGAGACCTGGTCGAGCCACTGCGCGTCATCGACGAGGCAGACCAGCGGCCCTTTCCCGGCCACGTCGGCGAGCAGGCTGAGCACCGCGAGCCCGACCAGGAAGCGGTCCGGAGGAGTTCCCGCGCTCAGGCCGAACGCCGTCCCGAGCGCGTCGCGTTGCGGGCCCGGCAGGCGACCCAGATGCTCCAGGAACGGGGAGCACAGCTGATGCAGCCCGCCGAAGGCCAGCTCCATCTCGGATTCCACGCCGGTCGCCTTGATGATCCGGCAGCCGGACGCGCTGTCCCGCGCGTACTCCAGCAGCGCCGTCTTGCCGATGCCGGCCTCGCCGCGCAGAACCAGGACCGAGCTGTGGCCGTCCTGCACCGTCGCCACGAGCTGATCCAGCGTCTCGCACTCCAGTTGCCGCCCGAGAAGTCGCGACCCGGGACCCCCGCTTGCCATGGCACTGCCCCCGACGATCATCTGTTCGTGGCCCCATGACCGCTGAACATGGGGAGAAACCGGCGCTACATCCTCGATGGAGACGTAACCTACCGTTCTGCCATCAAGCCCAGCAATCTGCTGGTGACACCGGCCGCAGGGTGAGCCGGGCGGTCGCGGAGCATCCCACCGCCCGAGGCGCCTCCGCTGCCCCGACGCCCGCCACGGTGCGGGCCAGGGTACCGACCACGGTGTTCCCAGGGCGCGATGGAGCAGCCCGGACGGCGACCGTGATCGCACTGGCATCACCGGATGCCAGCTGTCGAACGGAGCCGCCATCGTGACCATGAGCCTGTTGGAGTCGTACGAAGACCACGCAGAGCAGACCCGTGACCGGTCGATCACCCATGGGGACGGAGACGATCCGGCGTTCGTCAGCGCCGCGCCCCGGCTTCTCACGATCGGTCTGCGCGTCCTGCAGGACGTGGGCGAAGCCGAGGACGTGGTGCAGGAGACGTGGCTGCGTTGGGCCCGTGCCGATCGGTCGGTCGTCATCAGCCCGCCGGCGTTCCTCGCGCTGACCACCGCGAGGCTCGCCATCAACGTCGCCCGGTCCGCCCGCAGGCGCCGAGAGACCTCCGCCGGCTCCTGGCTCCCGGAGACGGCGGACCTCGCCGCCGGGCCCGAGACGGCAGCCGAACGACGAGAGGCGGTCGACACTGCGATCCGGCTGCTGCTGGAGAGGCTGACGCCCGCCGAACGAGCCGTCTATCTCCTGCGCACGGCCTTCGACTACCCCTACCGCCAGATCTCCGAGCTCCTCCACCTCGGCGAAGACCACGCGCGGCAACTCCAGCGACGCGCGCGCAACCACCTCGCCACCGAGCGACGCCACCAGGTGAGCACCACCGCGCACCGGCGCCTCGTGCGGACGTTCGTCGCCGCCGCCCAGTCCGGCGACCTCGCCGCCCTGGAAGAGGTGCTCACCGCCGACATCGTCCGCTGAGTTCGATCGCTGGTGCGGCGATCTGTCACAGATCACGACGCCGTCCGGTCTTTCGGGTGAATCGGACGCCGAAAGAGCGACAGGAGCGTGAGCGTGCCCTCGACCATGACCACCATCCGGATCCGGGTCAGGATGAGCTCCCGGCCCGTCGACGAGCCGCATCGCGCGTCGAGCCAGCTCGAACTGCTCTTCGATCTCACCTTCGTGGTCGCGGTCGCGGCCGTCACGGCGCAGTTCGCGCACGTCATCGCCGAAGGTCATGGCCTGACCGGGCTGGTCCCGTTCCTCCAGGTGTTCTTCGCCATCTGGTGGGCGTGGATGAACTTCACCTGGTTCGCCTCGTCCTACGACACCGACGACGTTCCCTACCGGCTGCTGACCATGGTGCAGATGGCGGGGGTGCTGGTCCTGGCCGTCGGCGTGCCCGCCGCGGCCGGCCGCTCCGACTACGGGATCATCACCCTGGGCTACCTCATCATGAGGATCGGGCTCGTCGCCCAATGGCTGAGGGCCGCGGTCGAAGACCCGGCGAGCCGCCGTACGGGGCTCCGCTACGCCGCGGGCATCGGTCTGGTCGAGCTGGGCTGGTTGCTCCGGCTCGCCCTCCTGGACGCCGGCCTCCTGCCGGCGTCGCTCCAGCTGCCGTTCTTCGCCTGCCTGGTCGTCCTGGAGCTGGCGGTGCCGTGGTGGGCGGAGCGGGCCAGGGCGACCACCTGGCACCCGCGGCACATCGCCGAGCGCTACGGCCTGTTCACGATCATTCTGCTGGGCGAGAGCGTCCTGGCCGCGAGCAGAGGGGTTGAAGGGGCGCTCGAAGCGGCTCCCCTCGTCGTCATCGCCGGATCCGGTCTCGTCCTGCTGTTCGCCCTGTGGTGGCTGTACTTCCTGGTCGAGGCGGGGGAGGGGCTCAGCGAGCGGCGTCACCGGTCGTACTGGTGGGGGTACGGCCACTTCGGCGTCTTCGCCGCGCTGGCGGCCCTCGGCGCCGGGCTCGAGGTCGCGGTGGAGCAGAGCGGGCGCCAGGTGGCGGCATCGCCGACGGCGATCGGCTACGCGGTCGCCGTCCCGGTCGGGGTGTATCTCATCCTGCTCCGGGCGGTGCACGCGCTGGTCGACGCGGACTCCGTCGTCCCCCGCGCCGCCGTGGCAGGGTGCGTCGGCGCCGTCATGTCGTCGCCGCTCGCGGCGCCGTGGATCGGGGTGGCCGCCGTGGTCGCGCTGATCGCGGCCGCCTGCGTCGCGCTGGTCGCCGTCGCCATCTGGGCGGCACGCGGCCGACACTCTCAAGGAGAGTCACCTGCCGGCCAACCCTGAGACGGTGCGCATCGTCACCGAGGGGATGCGCGACGTCTCAACCGTGGGAAAGCTCGCCGAACAGCCGGATCTTGTCACAAATGCCGAGGCTGCCCTGTCTTAGCTGGCGATCGGACCACATGGGCGCGGGAGTCGGCGGGCTGAGGCCGGATCGCCGGCCGACTGGAGATCCCTTGGAGGAGACATGAGCACCCCGAACGGTGAGAACGAGTTCCTGTACGAGCTCCACGTCGAGATCGAGGAGGAGCTGATCATCGCCGAGGCCAGCCACCCGGAGGACGAGGTGGGGCAGCCGGTCACCGAGTGGCTGTACGACCCGACGGACGTCGAGCGCGAGAAGATCGCTCTGCGGGGGCTGCGCGACGCGGTCGAGGTGCTGGAGGACGGCTGGCGGCCGGGTGACGACGTTGCCTGAGCCGCGGATCGGCACGCTCGGCAGCCTGCGTGAGCATCTGCAGTGGGCGATCGAGCTGGAGCACGCGACGTTGCCGCCGTACCTGACGGCGCTGTACTCGTTGGATCCGGAGCGTAATCCGGTGGCTGTGGAGGTGGTGAGCGGCGTCTTCGTGGAGGAGATGCTGCATCTGGCGCTGGCGGCGAATCTGCTGAACGCGGTTGGTGGCACGCCGCGTCTGGATATGCCGGGGATGTTGCCGCCGTATCCGCGCAGGCTGCCTCATGGTGATCTGGAGGTGTCGCTGGTGCCGTTCGGCGTGCAGGCGCTGGAGATGTTCCTGCGCCTGGAGCGGCCGGCGCCGCCCGGCGCGCCGCCGGAGGACGACGGCTACGAGACGATCGGGCAGTTCTACGCCGCGATCGAGCAGGGGTTGCGCCATCTGTGCGGAACGCTCGGCGAGAAGGAGGTGTTCTGCGGCGACCCGGCCCGGCAGGTGAGCGGCGCCCACTTCCGCCACACCGGCGGCAGACTAGTCGCCGTCACCGACCTCGCCTCCGCGCTGGACGCGCTTGAGGAGATCGTCGAGCAGGGGGAGGGCACCGCCCGCGGCGAGGTCTGGGACGGTGACCAGGACGAGGTCGCCCATTACTACCGTTTCATGGAGCTGAAGCTCGGCCGCCGCTACCGGCGCGGGGACACCCCTGAGTCCGGGCCCACCGGTGAAAGGCTCTCGGTGGATCTCACCGGGGTGTTCCCCATGACGCCCGGCCCTGCCGACCGCGCCGCGCAGGAGGAGTTCGACCACGCCTACTGCGCCATCCTCCATCTGCTGGAGCTGGCCTTCAACGGCAACCCCAGGATGCTCGCCGTCGCCACCGGCGAGATGTACGCGCTCAAGGCCCAGGCGCAGGAGCTGATGCGGCGGGGCGGCCTCACCTTCCAGTACGTCCCGCCTGAGCTGCGCCGCTGGAGCGCGGGCGACCACCAGCGGATCGTCGTGCTCCGGGACGGGCCGTACGTCGTGTACGGTCGCGTCCCCCTGCGGCGCAAGCGGAAGATCGTCTCCGCCGAGCAGAAGAACGCGCTCACCTGGAAGACCGGCGAGCCGCTGGAGACCGAGGAAACCTACGCGCTGTGCCGCTGCGGCCGTTCGGGCGCCAAGCCGTTCTGCGACGGCACCCACGCCGTGATCGGCTTCGACGGCACGGAGGCCGCGCCGATGCGGCCTTACCAGGAGTTGCAGCACGTGCACGACGGCGTCGGCATCTCCGCGCGGCGGGTGGGCGAGCTGTGCGTGCACGCCGCCTTCTGCATCGGCCGGACCAGGCCCATCGCCAAGATGCTCGACGACACCGCCGACAGCGACGTGCGCTCGGACGTCATGGGCCGCATCGATCACTGCCCCTCCGGCTCCTACAGCTATGCCCTCGAACGCGGCGGCGAGACGATCGAGGCCGACCTCCCGCACGCCGTCTCGGTGCTGGAGGAGGAGGACGGCCTCGCCGGCGCGCTGTGGGTGACCGGCGGAATCCCCGTCACCCGATCGGACGGCCTGCCGCTGGAGACCAGGAACCGGATGACGCTGTGCCGTTGCGGTCACTCCGGCAACAAACCGCTCTGCGACGGCACCCATCGCGAGATCGGCTTTCACGAGTGAACAACCAGAGAGGCAATCCCATGAACCGACCAGTCGTTCTCCTCGTCCACGGCGCCTTCGCCGAGTCGGCCAGTTGGAACCGCGTCATCCGGCGCCTGCGCGACAGCCGGCTCACCGCGGTCGCCGTGGCCAACCCGCTGCGCGGCGTGGAGGGCGACGCCACCTACCTGCGGGACGTGATCGACGGCATCGGCGGCCCCGTCGTCCTGGTCGGCCATTCCTACGGCGGCATGGTGATCAGCCAGGCGGCGGCGGGCAACCCGGCCGTGCGTGCCCTGGTCTACGTCGCCGCCTTCGCCCCCGAGCCGGGCGAGAGCGCGCTGCTGCTGTCGAGCAAGTTCGAGGGCAGCACGCTGGGCCAGGCGCTGCAGGCCTACCCGGTGGCCTCCGGCGGCGACGAGTTCCGCATCGACCCCGCCAAGTTCCACCGCCAGTTCTGTGCCGACCTCGACAGCGAGGAGGCCGCGCTGATGGCCGCGACCCAGCGGCCGGTGACCGAGCGCGCCCTGTCCGACGGGCTCGCCGTCGACGAGGCGCCCTGGCGCACCGTCCCGTCCTGGTTCGTCCACGGTGACAAGGACCGCAACATCCCGGCCGCCGCACTGCGCTTCATGGCCGAGCGCGCGGACTCGCGCGGCACCCGCGAGGTCGCCGGCGCCTCCCACGCGCTCGCGGCCTCCCAGCCCGACGCCGTGACAGCGACTATCCTCGACGCCGCGGACCACGCGCGAGGCTGACGAACCCCTGTTCAGGCCGATGGGCGAATCGATGTGGGGCACATGAACACGGAATCCCTTGAACAGGCGGACGCTCTCGATCGGGCGGCGTCCGCCTTCATCGAGCTGCGCCCGCGGCTGTTCGGCATCGCCTACCGGATGCTGGGCAGCGCGGCCGAGGCCGAGGACATCGTCCAGGAGGTGTGGCTGCGCTGGCAGGACACCGACCGCGAGACCATCGAGAACCCGCCGGCCTTCCTGGCGCTGGTCACCACCCGGCTGGCCATCAACCTGGCGCAGTCGGCGCGCGTGCGGCGGGAGTCCTACATCGGCCCCTGGCTGCCGGAGCCCGTGGACACCAGTCTCGACCCCACTGTCGGCGCCGAACGCGGCGAAGCGCTGGAGCTGGCCCTTCTGCTCCTGCTGGAGAGGCTCAATCCCACGGAGCGCGCCGCCTACGTCCTGCGCGAGGCCTTCGACTATCCCTATCCGCAGATAGCGGAGATCCTGCGGCTCACCCCGGTCAACGTCCGGCAGATCGTGAGCCGCGCCCGCAGGCGCGTGACGGCCGTCCGCCACGAGCCCGTCGACAGGCTCCAGCACCGGCGCCTCCTGGAGACGTTCCTCGACGCCGCCCGGACGGGAAACGTCGGCGCCCTGGAGAAGCTCTTCGCCGCCGACGTCGTCAGCTCCTCCGACGGCGACGGCATCAGGGGATCGGCCAAGTTCCCCGTGCTGGGCAACGAGCGGGTGGCCAGGTTCGTGGCCGCGTTCTCGCCGCGGTTCTGGCCGGGCACCGCCGTCACGTGGGTCGAGATGAACGGACTGCCAGGCGTGCTCGTCACCCGGGACGGCACCGGCGTCGCCCTGCTCGCCATGGAGGCCTCCAAGGAGGGGATCCACCACCTGTTGTGGATCCTCAACCCGGCCAAGATCGAGGCCTTCGAGCGCTCTCGCAGCCGCTCTGTCACAACGTAACGGGCTGTCCGGTCTTATCTGCCAACGATGAAGGAGGCGGCAGACCATGACCGAGGCGGGCGCCGAGTCGCTGGCGGAGATGCTCGACGAACGGCAGCACCTGCTCGGGATCGCTCTGTCCATGTTCGGCTCGGACACCACGGCCGAGCACGTCGTCCAGGAGACCTATCGCCGCTGGTACGCCCTCGACGAGGAGGAGCGCGCCGCCATCGCGGTGCCGCGCGCCTGGCTGACGCGGACAGCGGGAAGCATCTGCCTGGAGCTCGTCGCCGACCCCGACCCCGACCCCGACTCCGTGCCCGGCGGCCGGGTGACGCGGGCCCGGCCCGTGCCGTACCCGGCCTCGCACCAGGCCGGGTACGGCCCGGAGGTGCGCGCCGGGCACGAGCGGGTGGCCCGCCGGTTCGCCGCGGCCTGCCAGGCGGGCGACACCGAGGCGCTGCGGGAGGTCCTGGCCGCCGACGCGATCGTCGTCAGCGATGGCGGCGGCAAGGTGCGCGTCGCCGTACGGCCGGCCCACGGTGCGGACGCGGTCGCGCGGGTCGTCACGGCGTTGCTGATCGACCAGCCGGGAACCGAGCCGGCCATCGGATCGGTGAACGGCAGGACGGGGCTCGTGCTGCGGCGGGCGGGCAAGGTCGTGGCGGTGGTCAGCGTGAGCGTGGCCGGAGCCGAGGTCACGGCGGTGTGGATCATCCTGAACCCCGACAAGCTCCAGCGTTGGCACTGAACGGTATACCGGTGCACCACCAGATCCCCCCGGGTACTTCTTCGGGTCGAGCATGGTCTGCGTGCTCTCGCCCTGGCCCAGGCGGCGCGGGATCAGCACGCTCCTCCTCGGACACGAGGCCGCCTGTCACAACCGAGGGGGGCTGCCTTGTCTTAGCTGACGACAAGGGCGCACCACAGCGCCCGGAAAGCCAGAAGGGTGCCAGCAATGAAAATCGTGGTGATCGGCGGGACCGGGCTCATCGGGTCGAAGCTGGTGAGGAAGCTGGGCGAGCACGGCCACGAGGCCGTGGCCGCGTCGCCGAACACCGGCGTCGACACGCTGACCGGGGAGGGCCTGGCCGAGGTGCTGAAGGGCGCCGAGGTGGTGATCGACGTGTCGAACTCGCCCTCGTTCGAGCGCGAGGCCGTCATGAAGTTCTTCCAGACCTCCACCGGCAACCTGCTGGCGGCCGAGGCGGCCGCCGGGGTGGGCCATCACGTGGCGGTGTCGATCGTGGGGACCGAACGGATGCCGGAGAACGGCTACTTCGCGGCGAAGATCGCCCAGGAGCAGCTGATCGAGAAGTCCGGCATCCCGTTCTCGCTGGTGCACTCCACGCAGTTCTTCGAGTTCGCCCGCGGCATCGCCGACGAGGGCACCGTCGACGGCAAGGTGCACATCGCGCCGGTGCTGTTCCAGCCGATCGCGGGCGACGACGTGGCCCAGGCGGTCGGCAGGACCGCGGTGGGGACGCCGCTGAACGGCCGGATCGAGATCGCCGGACCGACCCGGTACAAGATGGACGAGTTCTTCCGCAAGGCGTTGGCCGCCTGGGGCGACACCCGCGAGGTCGTCACCGACCCGCAGGCGCGCTACTTCGGCAGCGTGCTCGGCGAGCGGTCGCTGGTGCCCGCCGACGGCGCGCGGCTCGGCACCATCACCTACAGAGACTGGCTCGACCAGTCCGACGCGAAGTAGGGCGGGCGATGGACAAGCCGCGATCGACCGCGTGGCAGACGGCGCTGACCGTGCTGCAGGAGGCGCAGCCTCCGTTCATCCCCGAGGGCGCGCACGCGATGACCGTGGTCATCGAGTACCCGCCCGGAGACCCTGGCGCGCCGCCGCATCGCCACCCGGGTCCCGCCTTCGGCGTCGTCCTTGAGGGCGAGATGCTGATGGAGCTGGAAGGGGAGCCGGAGCGGGTGATCCGCGCCGGCGAGGCGTTCTGGGAGCCGGGTGGCGACGTCATCCACTACCAGGACGGCAACAATCGCGCCGATGTCCCGGTACGGTTCACGGTCACCATGCTGTGCGAGCCGGGCAAGCCGATGTTCACGCTGGTGGAAGAGGCCGAGCTGGCCCGGCGCAAGGACCGTCGCGCGCCACGCCCGTCCTGAACCCCGGCGAGGTGTCCGCAGCGTGACGGCACGGGCTGCCGTCATCGCCGCCTGATCCCAGGATCGAACCAGGCCGCCGGCCCATCGGCCGGCGGTCCGATCCGCCATGCCGACAACCCGAGGTATGACACGAATGAAGCACGAACGACCGGTCCGGATCGGCACGCTCGGCAGCCTGCGTGAGCATCTGCAGTGGGCGATCGAGCTGGAGCACGCGACGTTGCCGCCGTACCTGACGGCGCTGTACTCGTTGGATCCGGAGCGTAATCCGGTGGCTGTGGAGGTGGTGAGCGGCGTCTTCGTGGAGGAGATGCTGCATCTGGCGCTGGCGGCGAATCTGCTGAACGCGGTCGGTGGCACGCCGCGTCTGGATGTGCCGGGGATGTTGCCGCCGTATCCGCGCAGGCTGCCTCATGGTGATCTGGAGGTGTCGCTGGTGCCGTTCGGCGTGCAGGCGCTGGAGATGTTCCTGCGCCTGGAGCGGCCGGCGCCGCCCGGCGCGCCGCCGGAGGACGACGGCTACGAGACGATCGGGCAGTTCTACGCCGCGATCGAGCAGGGGTTGCGTCATCTGTGCGGAACGCTCGGCGAGAAGGAGGTGTTCTGCGGCGACCGGGCCCGGCAGGTGAGCGGCGCCCACTTCCGCCACACTGCCGGATCGCTGTTCGCCGTCGAGGATCTGGAGTCCGCGCTCGGCGCGCTGAAGGAGATCGTCGAGCAGGGGGAGGGTACCGCCCGCGGCGAGGTCTGGGACGGTGACCAGGACGTCCTCCACCCCGAGCGGAAAGAGGTCGCCCACTACTACCGCTTTCAGGAGCTCAAGCTCGGCCGCCGTTACCAGCGGGGCGACACCCCGAGGACCGGCCCGACCGGCGAGAAGGTCGGCGTCGACCCGGACGGCGTGCTGCCGATGACACCCAACCCGCGGCCCGCCGAGCCGGGCAGTGCCGTACGGGCGGCGCAGGATCTGTTCGACACCACCTACAGCACCCTGCTGAACCTGCTGGAACAGGCGTTCAACGGCGACCCGAAGCGGCTCACGGACGCCACCCGCACCATGTTCGCGCTCAGGGCCCAGGCGCAGGCCCTGATGGCGCTGCCCGGCGGCGCCGGTCCCACCTTCGCCTACGTGCCGCCCGCAGCACGCAGCTGATCGATCCGCTTCTCGTCCACGTCCGGCTTGCCGATCGGGGCGGCCTGCGCGGGCGTGCCGCCGTGATCGAAGTCGTCCTCTCCGCTGCCGCGTGGGCGGCGGAGAGGACGGGAGTCACCGGGTTCGCGTCACCAGCTCGCCGATCTCGGGGAGGACGGCGTCCGCGACCGTGACCTTCCGCTCGATGAGCCCGTTGGCGTGGAACAGGTCGGCGGCGTGCTGCTGCTCGGCGACGAACTCCGGGCTGACCGGGTGCAGCCCCCACGGGCGGGTGCGCAGCGCGTGCTCCCACGCGTCGAGATCGCCGTCGAACAGGGCCGCGGCCTCGCGCGGGTGCTGCTCCGTCCAGCTGTCCGCCCGCTGCAGCGCGGTGACGATCCTGGCCAGCTCCTCCGGCCGTTCCTGGGCGAAGTCGCGGCGGGTGAACCACAGCGAGCGGTGGCTGAACAGGCCCTCGGTCTCCACCAGCGTCCGGGTGCGCGACTCGACCGGCGTCAGGTACGGGTAGGAGCCCACCCAGGCGTCCACGTCGCCGTTCACCAGCAGCTCGGCGGCGTTGCCGTAGGCGTCCACCGGGACGATGTCGCCCCACCCGAGCCCGGCCCGCTCCAGCGCCAGCAGCAGCAGGGTGGTCTGCCAGGAGCCGTGCCCGAGCGCCACCCGCCTGCCCTTCAGCTCGGCCACCGAGCCGATCGGGGAGTCGTCCCGCACCACCAGGCGGCCGTTCTCGACCCGCGGCCCCGAGATCGCCGCGTACACGATGTCGTGCCCCTTGGCCTGGGCGGTGACCGGGGGCGTGGAGCCGGTGCCGATGAAGTCGTATCCGCCGTCGAACAGGTGGTCGCCGTGGGCGGACGGCAGGGCCCGGGTGGGATCGACCCGCCCGTCCCGGCCGAGGGCGTTCAGGTCCACCCATTCGACGCCGGGCAGCAGGTCGCGGTGGCGGGCCACCCAGAGCGTGTTGTTCTGCGGGAAGAAGCCGACCTTGGTGGTCATCAGGAGCGTCCTTTCAGTAGCGGCAGAACGTGGCGGCCCACGCGGCGGGCCTCTTCGAGATGGGGGATCCCGGCCAGGATGAGGGCGTCCACCCCGAGATCCAGCAGCCGGTCGAGGCGGTCGGCGACCTGGTGGTAGTCGCCGACCAGGCCGAAGGCCGGGCCGTCGCGCAGCTGGCTGAACCCGCCCCACACGTGGGGGGCGACCTCCAGGGCGCGGGGGTCGTCACCGGCTCCGGCGAGGAAGGCGCGGCTGCGGCGCACGCCGACGGAGTCGCCCTCGCCGGCGTCGCGCTCGCGCGGCCGGGCCCGCCAGCCGGCCTCGATCTCCGCCCACGCCTCCTCCTCGCTCTCCCGGGCCAGCAGGTCCACCCGCACGGCGAACCGGGGCGGCGTGGCACTGTGCGCGCGCACCGCGTCGAACTTCTCCTCCAGCGCCTCGAACGGCTCCAGCCAGGACAGGTAGTAGTCGGCGTGCCGGCCGGCGGCGTCGATGGCGGCGGGGGAGGAGCCGGAGAAGAAGATCTCGGGGAACGGCTGCCCGGCCAGCTCCTCCGGCAGCCCGGCGTTCTCCACCTGGTAGAAGCGGCCCCGGTGGGTGTGCCCGCCCTGCCAGACGCCCTTGAGCACGTCCAGGAACTCCGAGGTGCGCGCGTAGCGGTCGTCGTGGTCCACCTTGTCGCCCCACCACAGCTGCGCCGGGCCGCCGCCGCCGGAGATGACGTTGTAGACCATCCGGCCGCCGGTGGCCCGTTGCAGCGTGGCCGTCATCCGGGCGGCCTGGACGGGGTGCAGGAAGCCGGGCTGGAAGGCCACCATGAAGCGGTACGACGTGGTCTCGCGGGCCAGCGTCGCGGCGGCGGCCCACGGGTCGTCGGTGTGCGGGAAGTTCGGCAGCAGCCCGCCGGTGAAGCCGCTGTCCTCGGCGGCCCTGGCGACCTCGGCCATGTAGTCGGCGTGGCTGTAGCCGTCGTCCCGGCCGTCCCTGGTGCCGGGGGCGGTGCCGCCGGGGGCGAAACCGCCTCGGCTGCGGACGCGGCGGCGCAGCGAGGGCTGGTCGCCCTCCATGTGGATGCGCCAGTAGATGTCAACGGTCAACAGACCGCTCCTTCACGTGCTCGCCGAGGCGGTAGACGTCCTCGGTCTGGAGGAAGAACTCGGTGACGCCGAGCGCGGCGTACTCGTCGGCGGCCTCGATCGAGGGCAGGTGCACGCCGTAGCGCAGGCCGGGCAGCTCGGGGATGAGGGCCGCCAGGTCGTCGCCGGCCGCGAAGACGTGCACGTCGGCGTGCCGGCGCGACAGCTCCAGGGCCTCGGGCGAGGCGCCCGACAGGTGCACCTCGGGGAAGGGCGGGGACGACAGCGGCGCGCCGAAGCCGCCCTTGACCACCTCGTAGGAGTCCCCGGCGAAGTCGAACGGGCCGCCGCCCCAGACGCCCTTGGCCACGGTGAGGAACTCGTCGGCGCGGGCGAACCGGGCGGCGCCGGTCAGGAAGTCGCCCTGCGCCCTGGCCACGGCCGGGTCCAGCTCCACCGCGAGCCGCCAGCCGAGCCGTCCGGCGGAGAAACGCTGCAGGGACGCCGAGAGCTTGGCCGCGTAGACCGGGGTGGCCACGGCCGGGTGGAACTCGGCGACGACCCGCAGGTGGCGGGTGCGGCGCAGGGCGTTGGCGGCGACGGTGAGGGATTCCTGGCCGGCGGGGTCGAAGGGCGAGAGCGCGCCCGCCCACCCGGACAGGTCCGCGGCCACGGCGGCCCGCCCGGCGGGGTCGGTGAGCGCCGGCCGCACGTCGGTGACGAAGCGCGGCAACGGGACGGGGTCGGGGCTCCGGGTGGGCAGGGCCAGGTGGAAGCGGCCGGTGCGGTGCGCCGTCATGCCGCCGCCCCCAGCGGGACCTCTTCCAGCAGGGCGTCGATGCGCGGGAGCAGCTCCCCGGCCAGCGGCTCGATCTGGCTGTCCAGGACGAACAGGCCGCGCGTGACGTGCCGCGCGCCGAGCACGCTCAGCACCGGGCGCAGGGCGTAGTCCACGGCCAGCAGGTGGGCCGGGGTGCCGCCGGTGGCGATCGGCACCACCGTCTTGCCGGCGAACGCGCCCTGCGGCAGGACGTCCAGGAACGCCTTCAGCAGCCCGGTGTAGGACGCCTTGTAGATCGGGGTGGCGACGACGATCGTGTCGGCCGCGGCCACCTGCGCGGTGGCGCGGGCCAGCTCGGGATGGGCGGTGTCGCCGCGCAGCAGGGCCTCGGCGGGCAGGTCACGAAGGCGCAGTACGGTGGCGGGCCGGCCCAGCCGCCCGGCCAGGTGGTCGAGCAGGCGTACGGTGCGCGAGGCGGCCGATGGGCTGCCGGAGATGAGCAGGACGGACATGTCAGATCTTTCCTAGGGGTTCAGCGGAAACGGGCGGCGTCCGGGTCGGCCGCGGCGATTGCCCCGTCTCGTCGAGGAAGCCGGGCGGCGGCAGGTGGTACGGCGGCTCGGCGGCGGCCGGCAGGAGCGCGGGCTCCCGTTCGCGGGAGTCGAACTCCGCGCTGACCGCGGCCAGCGTCTCGGGCTGCTCGACCAGCGTGACCGCCGCCGTGGCCAGGTAGCGGGCGGCGGCCAGCAGCCCGGCGTGTGCGATCGGGGTGCCGGTCGCCGCGGTGGCCGCCCACGAGTGCAGGGGCACCCCGAGCGGCACCACGGCCGCGACCAGGCTGAGATGCGGCGCCGTCCAGCTCACCTCGGAGGTGTCGCTGGACGGGCCGCCGAGGTCGGGACCGGCGGGCGGGCGCAGCGGCAGCACCTCGCCGGCCAGGCCGGCGGGCGGCCGGCCGATCGCCGCCTGCAGCCGCCGCGCGAACGACTGGTCGGCGTCGGTGAACGCCGGCGGCCCCAGCTCGCTCATCGTGTGGTGCAGCAGCTCGGCTCCCGCCCGGTTGCCGAGCCCCTGCCTGATGGCGGTGACCAGGCGGTGCTCCAGCCGGGTCCCGCTGCCGGCGGCGGCGGCGTGGGCGCAGGTCACGACCTGGTCGTAGAGGGTCCTGGCGGCGGCGGCCGTGGACTCGCGGACGTAGACCCAGACCGTTTGCAGGTCGGGGGTGACGTTGGGGGCGCCGCCGCCGCTGATCGTGTAGCTGACGCGGCCGGAGGGGGAGACGTGGCCGGCGCGCAGGCGCTCGACCATCTCCGTCAGCAGCAGCGCGCCGTCCAGGCCGCTCCGGGTGCCCAGCGGGTTCGAGCCGTGGCCGGGCGAGCCGAGGAAGGAGAACGTGGCCGAGTACAGGGCGCTGGTGACGTCCCAGCCGGTGCCGGTGACGGGGGCGGGGTGCCAGTCGAGGAAGGCGTCCAGCCCGTCGTAGGCGCCGTCGCGCACCGCGTACGCCTTCCCGACCAGGTGCTCCTCGCCGGTGGACGCGAACACCTTGATCGTGGCCCGGCTCCCCAGTGCCGTGGCGGCGGCGATGGCCGCGCCTGCCGACGCCGCCGCCAGGGCGTTGTGGCCGCAGCCGTGGCCGGGGCCGTAGGCGGGGGCGTACTCGTCGCCCTCGAACGCGACCGGTTCGTGCCGGGCCGCGCCGGCCCGCTGGGACAGGCCGGGCAGGGCGTCGTACTCGACGTTGAAGCCCAGCACCGGCCCGCGGTCGCCGTGGGTGGCGACGAACGCGGCAGGCAGGCCGGCCGTGCCCCACGCGATCGTGAAGCCGTGCGCGCGCAGGAGCGCGGCGGTGGCCAGGGCCGAGCGCCATTCGCGCAGCGACGGCTCGGCGTAGGCCCAGATCCGGTCGGCGAGCCCGGTCAGCGCGGCGGCGTTCCCGGCGATCCAGCCGGCCGCCGTCACGGCCCTGCTCCCGGCACTGCTCACGGCCCTGCTCCCGGCACTGCTCCCGGGCGCCGTCATGGCGCCGCTCCCGCGTGGGCGTCCACGCCGAGGTCGGCGAGGAGCCGGCGGCGCAGCTCGACGAAGTCGGGGTCGGTGCGGTCGCGCGGCCGGTCGAGCTCGACCCGCACATCCGTGACGAACGTGCCCGCGCGCAGCACCGCGATCCGGTCGGCGAGCAGGATCGCCTCCTCCACGTCATGCGTGACCAGCACCACGGCCGGGCGGTGCCGGGCGCACAGCTCGGCGATCAGGTCCTGCATGTGCAGCCGGGTCAGGGCGTCCAGCGCGGCGAACGGCTCGTCGAGCAGCAGCAGCTCCGGCTCGCGTACCAGGGCCCTGGCCAGCGCGACCCGCTGGGCCTCGCCGCCGGACAGCGTCGCGGGCCAGGCGTCGGCATGGCTGCTCAGCCCCACCTCGGCCAGGGCCGCCAGGCCCTTGGCGCGGGCGGCGCGGCCCTGCCCGATGATCACGTTGGCGAGGGCGCGCTTGGACGGGACGAGCCGCGGCTCCTGGAAGACGACGGTGCGCACCGGCGGCACCAGCACGCTCCCGCCGCCGGCCGCGTCCAGCCCGGCCAGGATGCGCAGGAGCGTGGTCTTGCCGGTGCCGCTCGCGCCGAGCAGCGCCAGGAACTCGCCGCGCCGCACGTCCAGGTCGACCCCGTCGAGCACGGCCCGCTCGCCGAAGACCTTGCGCAGCCCCCGGGTGCGTACGGCGAGGCTCATCGGATCGTCACCGCCCTGCGCCAGGGCATCGTGACCCGCTCGGCCAGCCGCAGGGCCAGGTCGGCGGCGAGCCCGATCACCGCGTACAGCAGCACGCACAGAGCGAGGATGTCGGTGCGCAGGTAGTCGGTGGCCCGGGCCATGAGGTAGCCGAGCCCGGCCGTCACGTTGATCTCCTCGGCGGCGATGAGCGCGATCACGCTGAGCGTGGTGGACAACCGCAGCCCGGCGAAGATCGACGGCAGCGCGCCCGGCAGCACGACCTCGCGGGCGACGGCCAGCCGGCCCAGTCCGAACGAGCGCGCCGCCTCGACGACCTTGCGGTCCACGTTGCGCACCCCGCTGGAGACGTTGATGTACATGGGGAACGTGCAGGCCACCCCGATCAGCAGGATCTTGGACGCCTCCTCGATCCCGAACCAGACGATGAACAGCGAGGTCAGCGCCAGGAACGGGATGGCCCGCAGGGCCTGCATCGAGGAGTCGACGAGCTCCTCGCCGAGCCGGGTGAAGCCGGAGACGACGCCCAGCGCCAGCCCCGTGGAGGCGCCCAGCAGCAGGCCGAGCCCGGCCCGGGTGACCGACACGCGCAGCGCCTCGGGGAGCTGGCCGTCGGCCCACAGCTCGCCGAAGGTGTTGACGACGTCCTGGGGGCCGGCGAGCACGTCCTGGGTGAGGGCGCCGGTGGCGGTGGCCGCGTACCAGGCGGCGAGCAGCAGGACCGGGCCGGTGGCGCGCAGCGCGAGCGTGACGGCCGGGTGGCGGCCGGACGAGCGCGGCGGCTGGGGCGCGACGAGCCCTTCGACGCCGGCCTCCGTGTGAATGGCCACGCTCATGACCGCGCGCCCCCGAGCGTGTTCACGTCCACGACGTGCTGGGAGACGTCCAGCGGCGCGGTGAGCACCTTCTGGTCGAGAAAGAACCTCGCCACGTCCTGATATTTCGCGATTTCGGCGGCGGTAACCGCCTGGACGGGCCTGCCCTTCTTCTGGATGCCGGCCACGAGCTCCTTCTCCTCGCCCTGCACGGCCTGCGGGCCGGTCTGGGTGAAGACGTTCAGGTACGCCGCCGGATCCGCGATCTCCTTGGCGCTGCCCTCCTTGATGAACGCGAACAGCGCCTTGACCACCTCGGGATGCTCCTGCAGCAGCTTGTTGGCGGCCACGTAGATCACGTAGTTGTCCGACTTGATCGCCTCGCCGTCGGCCAGGACGCGCGCGCCCAGCTGGGTGACGGCGGGGATGAGGAAGGTGGAGAAGGTGGACCAGGCGTCCACCTCGCCCGAGCCGAAGACCGGCGCGGTCTGCGGCGGCGGCAGGTAGACCCGCTTGACCTTCTCGACCGGCACGTCGAACGTCTGCAACGCCTTGAGCAGCAGGTACTCGCTGGTGCCGCCGTGCCCGACGGCCACGCTGCGCCCGGCCAGATCGGCCACGGACCTGATCGGCGAGTCCTTCTTCACCACGATGCCCTCCCCGGCCAGGTCGGGCGGGACGGTGGCGAAGATCTTGAAACTGGGCTTGACGGCCAGCGCGGTGACGCCCGAGGTGATCGAGCCGGTGGCGATGTCGAGCGAGCCCGCGTTGATGGCCTGGGCGGCCGGGGCGAACACGGAGAAGTCACCGGCCCACTTGACCTTGGCGTTGACCTTGGCCAGGGCCGCGTCCAGGCTGCCGTCCTTCTTCGCGACGGCCAGGAAGCCGCTGTTGCCGGGGTCGGAGATGCGCACGACGACCTGCTCCTGGCCGGCGGCGGTGGTGGTGGTGTCCGGGCCGCCGCAGGCCGTGGCCAGGAGGGCGAGCGGAAGGGCGAGCAGCAGCTTACGCATGGGTGACTCCTTGGAGCGGGGTGTGGTCGGCCCAGGCGGCGACGTCCACGGGTGATTCGAGGAAGCCGTGGCCGCGCAGGAAGCGCTCCTGCTCGGCCAGCAGGTCGAGGCGTTCGGCGGACAGGTCGAGGTGGAGCGAGGCGCCGGGACGGTAGGCCGCGGCCACGCCGCTCGCGCCGGCGCCGGTCTCCGCGCCCAGGATCCTGGCCACCTCGGACGGGTGCGCGGCGGCCCAGTCCGCGGCGCGCAGCAGGACGGCCAGGAAGCGGGTGACCACCTGCGGATGCTCGTCCAGCAGGCGCTGGTGGACGGTGATCGGGCGGGGGGTGCCGTTGTTGATCCGCGCGCGCCGGTCCGGCACGGCGTCCAGGTCGATGCCCACCTCCGCGCCGTGGCGCAGGGCGGCCTCGACGGCGAGCGCGCCCTTGACGTAGACCGCGTCCACCCGGCCGGCGGCCAGCGCGGCCAGCTCCGCCTCCCACTGGCCGCCGCCCGGCTCGGCCTCGACGTCCACCAGTTCGGCGTCACCGAGCCCGAGCCCGGCCAGGGAGAGCGCGCCGTGGAAGCCGCGCAGGGCCATGGCCCGCCAGAAGTCGATGGCGATGCGATGCCGGGGCGCCGCCAGCCGCAGGCCCTTGAGCTGCTCGGGGCTCTCCAGGGCGGTGCCGCCGCGCACCAGCACGACCTGCCGCTCCTCGATCCAGGTGAGCCCGATGAGCCTGGTCGCCTCGCCGCGCGAGCGGGCCCACAGCGCCGGCACGTTGCCGCCCTCGCGGAACAGGCCGGTCAGAGCGTGGGTGTAGTGGGTCTCGCGGGGCACGCCGGGGTCGTCGTCCTGCAGCGAGCGGACCTCGATCCCGTCGCCGGCGAACTCTCCGGCCAGCCAGCCCTGGTCGGCCGCGATGCCTGTGGCGGTGGGGACGGGACAGCGGGTGAACCAGATGGCGTCGAGTGCGGCTGTGGTCATGAGCAGAGTTTGCTTGTAAATTGGTAGGGAATGCAAAGATTGTCCCGCGATGCGGGAAGCGTTCCCGGCCGGACCGGCTCCTACCTGGTCCCCGATCTCCCTACTCGGAAGACGGAGTTTCCCGCATGGCAGCAGACGACAGCGTCCAGTCGGTGCGCAGGGCCATCGGCCTGCTCGGCTGCTTCGGGGGCGGTGACGCCTCGCTCGGCCTGTCCGACCTGGCGCGCAGGATGGGGCTGTCCACCTCGACCACCCACCGCCTGGCCAGGACGCTGGCCGCCACGGGCTTCCTGGAGCAGGAGGCGCGCACCGGCCGCTACCGGCTGGGGCCGTCCATCACGGAGCTGGGGCAGCTCTCCTTCCACCGGCGCGGCCTGCACCGCATCGCCCCCGAACTGGCCGAGCTGGCCCGCGTCACCTCCGCCACCGTGGACCTGGCCGTCCGCAACGACCGGCACGCGGTCATCCTGAGCGGCGGCTCGCTCAACCCCGACAGCGGCGCCGGGCTGCGCCGCCCCCTGCACTCCACGGCGCTGGGCAAGGTGCTGCTGGCCTGGGACCCGGAGGGCAGCGCCGACCTGGCGGCGCTCGGCCCGCTGCCGGCGCTGACCGGCCGCACCATCGTGGACCACGCCGAACTGCGCGAGGAGCTGGTCCGCGTGCGCGAGTCCGGGTACGCGCTCAACGACGGGGAGTCGGGCGACGGCGTCCGCACCGTCGCGGTCCCGGTGCTCGACCGGCACAACCACGTCCGCTACGCGCTGGCCGTGCGCTCCACGCCGCTGGTCATCAGCGACGCGCGGATCGACTGGTTCGCCGCGCACGCGCGGGCCTGCGCCCGCGCGCTGGAGGTGCTGCTGATCCCACCGGCCGAGCGCCGCCTGCGCCCCTCCGCCTGAGTCACGACAGGCGTCGCCGGCCGGCGGCGGCGTTCCCGTTCACGTCGCGGGCGAGCCCGTGGGGGATTTACGAGGAAAGCGTGACGGAGGTGAGGAGCGCCAGCTTCTCGGCGCTGCCGGTGCCGGGGTCCGGGTGCAGGACGATGAGCGTCCGGCCCGCCGCGCCGCTCACGGCCAGCCTTTCCCGGTTCAGCCACAGCTCACCGACCTGGGGATGGTCGAGGCGTTTGGGCGCGCCCTCGCACGTGTTCACGTCGTGGCGGGCCCAGAGCCTGCTGAACAGCGGGCTGGCGAGGGAGAGCTCGCCGACGAGTTCGACGAACCGGGGATCGTCGATGTCGGCGCCGACGGACTTGCGGAAGCCGGCGACCATGCCCTGCGCGGCGTCCTCCCAGTCCGGGTAGAGAGCCTGCTCGGCGGGGTCGAGGAACACGTCCCGCAGGCGGTTGCGCCCCGCCGCGAGCCGCGGCGACAGGGCGGTCGCCGGCGCGTTGGCGGCCAGGACGTCGAAGGAGCGGCCCTCCACGTACGCGGGCAGCGCGAGCGCGGCGACGAGCTTGGCGATGCCCGTGGGAACGCTCTCCTTGCGGGGCCGCCGCCGTCGCCGCCGGGGATCGCCCGCCCCGAGGCGCAGCAGATAGGCCGTCGCGTCGTCGTCGAGCCGCAGCACGCGCGCGAGGGACACCAGCACCTGCGCGGACGGGTTGCGGTCGCGGCCCTGCTCCAGGCGCAGGTAGTAGTCGGCGCTGATGCCGGCGAGCATCGCGACCTCCTCCCGGCGCAGGCCCGGCACCCGCCGTACGCCCACGGAAGCGATGCCGGCCTGCTCTGGAGTGACGAGCTCCCGGCGGGCGCGTACGTATTCGCCCAGAAGGTTGGATTCGCCGCCCATGCGTCCCACGGTAATGGCGCAGCTCGGCGCGTGCCTGGCCCCCTCACCCCCAGGATCGCGAGGGCTCTGGCTGCGCCGGCGGACGAGCGGAAACCTCGCTCGGGAACGAACACCCCTTTGATGAGCAAGGAGCCGCACATGTCAACGTACGTGCTGGTACACGGAGCCTGGCACAGCGGACGATGCTGGGAGCGGGTGGTGCCGCTCCTGACCTCGGCCGGGCATCAGGCGGCCGCGCCGTCGCTGACCGGCCACGGCGACAAGGCCCATCTGCTCGGCCCCGAGGTGGGACTGGACACCCACGCCCGCGACATCGTCGAGCTGATCACCGCGAACGACCTCACCGACGTGATCCTCGTCGGCCACAGCTACGCCGGGCTGGTCATCTCCTCCGCCGCCAATCGCATCCCGGAACGCATCGCCCACCTGGTCTACCTCGACGCGATGGTCCCGGAGGACGGCGAGAGCGCGGTGGACGTGCAACCCGTCACCCAGGCCCTCATCGACCGCGCCGCGCAGTCCGGGACCGGCTGGCGGATCCCGCCGATGCCCGAGCTGCCGCCGCCCCTGGGCCTGTTCGGGGTCACCGACCCGGCGGACGTGGCCTGGCTGCGGGCGATGCTGTCGGACCAGCCGGCGCTCTGCCTCCAGCAGCCGGTCCGGCTGGACAACCCCGCCACGCACGCGATCCCGCGGACGCACATCCACTGCGTCGCGGGCGTACCGGAGGGCGTCACGCGGCGGCCCGTTCCGGCGACGCAGCCCAACGGCAGCCCCGCCCAGGTGTGGGAGCTGCCGACGGGCCACGACTGCATGATCACCATGCCGGCCGAGCTCGCCGAACTACTGCTCAAGCTCGCGTGACCCGGTGGCGCCCCGAGTCGGCCACCCGGGGACGCGTCAGGGCTGAGGTCGGAACAGGTACAGGCCGTGGGTGCGGTCCAGCCACCCCGCGTCGATCTCCCGCCCGGTGAGGCGACCTGCACGTGGGCAGTGCCGGCCCACATGCCGGCACGGCCGCCACCGAGACCGGCGATGTCGTCCAGGCCGTACCGGTGAGCAACACTTCAGGTTGACGTACTCCCGTCTTCCGGGCTTCCCTCGTGGACTTGATGGCCGGCATCGTCTCGGCGGAGGCGTAAATCCGTGGTGTGGGCGGCGCGTGCCGTACTACAGTCGGGCACGCCTTCACCTCGCGGCTGCTGAACCACGAGGCCCGCGGCGGCGGCTCCGGTCCGTCGCCTTCTTCGGCGCGCTATCGGTCGCGCCCGCCCCCTTGCATCGCTTTCAGCAGCCCGAAGGACTCACCATCATGCGCATCCGTCAGGACCGCCGTCTCCTGCGCCGCGACGAGCAGTGGCTCACCCTCCCGAACCCTTGGGACATCCCCGTCGACATCTGTGCCGACGAACGCGTGCCTCTCGAACCGGCCGCCGTCGACGAAGTGCTGTCCGTCCTGGAGACCGCCGACACCCTCGACCGCCTCGCCGAGGCCGTACCCGGCCACGACGGTCCGCTGCCCCGCCTGGTCCGCCTCGTCCTCACCCCTGACTTCCACAAGGGCGCGGGCATCCCGATCGGCACCGTCATCGAGACCGAGGGCGCGCTGCTCCCGCAGGCGGTCGGCAACGACGTCAACTGCGGCATGCGGCTGGAGGTGACCTCACTCACCGTGGAGCAGGTACGGCCGCGCCTGGACGCCCTGGAACGGCGGCTGCGGCACCTGTTCTTCGAGGGCGGCCGCCGCATCGCCCTCACCCCCGCCCAGCGCGAGGCACTCCTGCGCGACGGGCTCCCGGGGCTCCTGCACACCGGCGACGCCCCCTGGCAAGGTCACCAGCCGACCGACACCGAGGACTGCCTGCATCGCATGCACGCTCCGGCGCACCCGGCCGGTACCGCCGAGGCGTTCGCCGACTGGATCACCAGCGCGGGCGGCACCGAGGCCGCCAGCCATGACAGCCTCATCGGCAGCATCGGCGGCGGCAACCACTTCGCCGAACTGCAGTACGTGGCACGGGTCCACGATCCCGCCGCCGCGTACGCGTGGGGCCTGACGGCGGGCGCGGTCGTCCTGATGGTGCACAGCGGCTCACTGGCGCTGGGACACCAGGCCAACGCCACGGCGCTGGACCGGCTGCGCCAGACCTGGCCGCCGGGGTTGTCGCGACCCCGCAACCAGATCCTGCCGTTCCTGCTGAACGAGCGCACGGCCGCCGCCCGGCGCCGCTACCTGGACGCCTTCGGCAACGCCGCCAACTTCGCCTCGGGCAATCGGTTCTTCCTCGCCCTCACCATGCGGGCCGGGCTCGCCGCCGAATGCGGTCGGATGACGGCCCGCCTGGTCTACGACGCGCCGCACAACCTGTTCTGGCAGGAGGAGGACCGCGTCGTCCACCGCAAGGGCGCGACGCCGGCGGGTGGTCACGAGCAGATGAGCGGCGGCCCGTACGCGATCTGGGGTGAGCCCGTGATCGTGCCCGGGTCGATGGGGGCGTCCAGCTACCTGCTGCGGGGCCACGGCAACGCCCGCACGTTGGCCAGCGCCTGCCACGGCGCCGGACGGCGAGTCCCGCGCGGCGCCACCGCACGGGCCGGCGACCGCGATCTCGACGCGTTCCTGCGGGAGTTCCGCGTGGTCACGCCGCTGGACCACCGCGATCCGACCGTGGCGCGCCGCGCGGACGTGATGGCGGCCTGGCGGCGCGACCTCAAGCAGGAAGCTCCGTGGGCGTACAAGGACATCGGGCCCGTGGTGTCGAGCCTGCACGCGGGAGGTGTGGCGGACCCGGTGGCCGAGCTGCGCCCGCTCCTCACCGTCAAGGGCTGACCGCCTTTTCCGCGCATGGCATCGTCCGGTCGGGCCAACCCGATCGGTTGGCCTGGAAATAGGTCGCCCAAAAGCCGATAAGGTCAAATCAAACTTCCCGATGAACTGAACTATTGGCCTATTCCGATAGCCGCCTGCCCATGGGCGATGTCCTGACCAGCACCAGTGCTTCGGCCGCGCATAATTCTCCATACGGTCGGCCGTGACGCGCTGCTGCCATTGGCATCGGATCTGAACGTTGATAGTCGCCTGCGCCGTTTTCTCTTGAGGCGGGGTGGCCGGGAACGTCGTGATGAGCTTGTCTGACACTGCTGGTGGGACCGGGTGGCGGAGGCTTGAACCCTGTCCGGATGTGGCCACGGCTGGAGGGTGATTTCCCGCCCGCAATCAAGTTTCATAGAGACGAACAGCGCGTCGCCGCCTCGATCATCGACTGGAGGGAAGCAAATGGCCATTCCTGCTGTCGCCGATCGAGCCGTTGCCGACAAGTCCATGATCTCCAGGCGCAGCCGTGGTCTGGCAGCTCATCACGGGTTTTCATGACGGGCGCGTCTGCCGGAATTCAAGGCTGAGAAATAGGCCCCTGATATGGCCACTGTTTCGCTGTTGACCCTTGAATGTCGACCGGCTCAATGTGGTGACCACTGGCAGGGCCGCACCGTCCGGTGTGTGTGGCAGGGTCCTGCCCCCGATTCCCCTACCCAGGAGGTACTCATGGCTCCTTTCCCGCCGCGAGCCCGGCTGATCGTCAAGCAATCGGGCAAGGTGCTGGCCATCGAGAACGCCAGCCTCAAGGACGGCGCCAGCCTGAACCAGTACGACACGGGCACCCAGGACAACGAGAAGTTCGAGCTGCGTGACGCCGGCGACGGCTACGTCCGTATCGTGGTCAAGCATTCGGGCAAGGTGCTGGCCGTCGAGAACGCCAGCCTCAGTCAGGGTGCCAGCGTGAACCAGTACGACACGGGCACCCAGGACAACGAGAAGTTCGAGCTGCGCGACGCCGGCGACGGCTACGTCCGCATCGTGGTCAAGCATTCGGGCAAGGTGCTGGCCATCGAGAACGCCAGCCTCAGTCAGGGCGCCAGCGTGAACCAGTACGACACCGGCACCCAGGACAACGAGAAGTTCCGGCTGGAGCCCATCAGCGACGCCAACTGGTAGTTCACAAGGTTCACCACGTCCGTGCCGTCCGTGCCCCGGGCGGCCGGGCGTGCCGCGAGCGTGTCAGGCGCCGGTGGTCTCGTAGACGTCAGCGAAGTCTCGCGGACGCCAGTGGCACCGGCGTCTCCTGACCTGGCCAGGCACCACGTAGCACCACGTCCGCGAGCTCGACGCCGACGTCGAGTCGGCGGACGACGACCAGCTCGATCGTGTCTGTCCCGATCACCGTCGGGTCGTCCTCGGTGACGCGCTCGATCTCTCCCACGGCCGGCATCACCGCTGCCTCGCCTCCACCACCGATGACGGTCATATCAGGCTCGCGACGCACCAAACGGCCATCGACCTGCACCAGTTTCTCGGCCTGGCCCGTGCCGCCGATGATCGCCCTCGCCAGTGCCGCAGCGTAGACAGGATCACCGACCGCGTCATAAACCCAGCGCATACCCAGCACCGAGTGCTCGGCGGTGCCCAGCAGCCACGCGTCGCCCCCGGGCAACGGCGCCTCCCGGTAGGTGAGCGGCATCTGATGAACCGGGCCGTCACCGACCCGTACCAGCATCGTCTCCATCCCGACCGCGCCGGCCGGGTCATCGAACCGGAAGGAGGCCAGCTGCTGCGTCTCGCCGGCCGGCCCGGTGTACCAGGGGCGGCCGGGCAACCAGCCGCTCAGCAGCTCAAGCTTCGTAGGCCGAAGCGTTGCCTGGTAGAGCAATGCCATGGGGCCATCGTAGCGTGATCGAAGAATACGCAATCGGGAGAATTTCCGCCCCGAACCGGGATCAGCCGAACAGTATCGTCACGTCCAAGCCGCCATCGGCGCGTGGAAGCGCCGTCAGCCGTGCGCCGTGCGCCTGGGCGACGGCCCGGACGATCGCCAGGCCCAGTCCGTGGCCGTCGGTCGTGTGGGTGCGTGGGGCGCCGAGCCGCTGGAACGGCTGGAAGAGCCGCCGCAGGTCCTGCGGCCGGATGGGCGGGCCGGTGTTGCCGATCGTCAGGCGGGCGCCCTCGCCGGTGAGGCCGGTGGCGATGGTGACGTGTCCGTCGGGAACGTTGTGGTGGAGCGCGTTGTCGACCAGATTGCCGATCATGCTGGCGATCAGGTCGGGGTCACCGCTGACGGGCGCGGGGTCCAGCGACGTACGAACCGTGACCGTTCGCCCGGCGGCCTCCGCGCGGCGCGACGACACCGCCTGCTCGGCGACCTCGGCCAGGTCGACCGGCTCCCGGTGCTCGATGCCCTTCTCTCCTTCGGCCAGCGTGAGGAGAGCGCCGATCAGGCGTTCCTGCCGCGCTCCGAGAGCGAGTGCCTCCTCACACGCGGCCCGCAGGCTCGCCTCACCCGCCTCGGGGTCGGCGAGCGCGACCTGGAGCACGGCGCGCTGACCGGCCAGCGGGGTGCGCAGCTCGTGGGAGGCGTTGGCCACGAAATGGCGCTGCGCCGCGAACGAGGAGTCCAGCCGCTCGAACAGGTCGTCGAGGGTGCGCCCCAGCCTGGTCAGCTCGTCGTCCGGGCCACGCAGGCCCAGCCGACGGTTGAGGTTGGTGGCCGAGATCTCCCGGGCGGTCACGGTCATGGCGCGCAGCGGGCGGAGGAAGCGCCCGGCCAGCCACCACGCGGCCAGCACGGTCAGGACCACGACGACGATCCCGGTGACCGCGAGCACGGCGTCGACCTGCTGGGCGGAGCTGTCGGGCGGTGGAGCGGCGTCCCCCGCCCGGCGGCGGACCTGGTCCCTGCCGAACAGGAATCCGGCGACCAGCATCATCGGGACGACGACGGCCAGAACCAGTCCGGCGTACAGCGTCGTGAGCTGCGCGCGCAGGGACGGCCGTCGCAAGTGGCGCCGAGCGCGGCCGGTCACCGTCAGGTTCATCGCGGGACCCCGATGCGGTAGCCGCCCTCACGGACGGTGCCGATCACCGGTGGTTCGCCGAGTTTGGCCCGTAACCGGCGCACGGTCGTCTTGACGGCCGTGGTGAACGGGTCAGCGGCCTCGTCCCAGACCCGTTCCAGCAGCTCCTCCGTGGACACGACCCGGTCACCGGCGGCGAGCAGGCACTCCAGCAGCGCGAACTCCTTCGGCGTCAGCTCCAGGCGCCGCGCGCCGCGAAAGGCCACCCGCCTGCTCGGGTCCAGGATCAGGTCCTCCGCCCGGAGGATCGGCGGCACGGCGGGCGCCGAGCGGCGTCCCAGCGCGCGCACGCGGGCCACGAGTTCGGCGAAGTCGAACGGCTTGGGCAGGTAGTCGTCCGCGCCCAGCCCCAGACCCTCGACCCTGTCCCGTACGGTGCCCGCGGCGGTGAGCATCAGCACCCGCGACCCCGCGTCACCGGCGGCGATCTCGCGGCACACCTCGTCGCCGGGCGTGCCCGGCAGATCGCGGTCCAGCACCACCACGTCGTACCGGGTGGCGGCCAGGCGGGCCCGGGCGTCGTCGCCGTCGAGGACGACGTCCACCGCCATGCCCTCGCGCCGCAACCCGGTCCCGATCGCCCGCGCCAGGACCTCGAAGTCCTCGACGACCAGTACTCGCACGACCGTCCTCCTCACCCCGGTGGTGGCGCCGTTCCGTCCACCGCGTCCGGTCACCGGACACGATGCCAGGGATCCGGTGTCGAGCGGGTGTCAGCGGCTGACACCCGGCCGACACCGGCCGTGCCGTACAACCGTCGGTGATTCCCCTTCGGAAAGGACGAGACGTGACAGATCCGCGGTTGACCCGGCGCAGGTTCCTCGCCGTCACCGGGGCCGGTACGGCAGCCGGCGGACTGCTGACGACCAGCTCGACGACCAGCTCGAAGGCCGGCTCGAAGGGCACGGGCGAGGTGTCCGCACGGGGCCTCACCCAGGCCGTCCTGTCGGCCTTCGAACACCACCGGCTCGTCGCCGTCGGCGAGTCGCACGGCCAGCAGGAACACGGTGACGCGCAGCAGATGCTGCTCACGGACCCGCGGCTGCCGGACGTGGTCGACGACATCGTCGTCGAATTCGGCAACGCGCTCTACCAGCCGGTCATCGACCGGTTCGTCGCCGGCGCGGCCGTCGAGGACCACGTGTTGCGGCAGGTCTGGCGGAACACCACGCAATCGCCCGGGGGCACCGGCGACCAGCCGATCCGTGAGCAGTTCTTCCGTACGGTCCGCGCCGTCAACTGGACGCTGCCCACCGCGCGGAGGATCCGGGTGCTCCTCGGGGACCCGCCGATCGACTGGTCACGCATCACCACCCAGGACCAGGTGGACGGCTTCCTGGCCCAGCGTGACACCCACATGGCGTCCCTGGTGCGGCGGGAGGTGCTCGCCAGGAACCGCCGGGCGCTGATCTGCTACGGCAGCGGGCACGTGACGCACTCGCCGGAGCGGGGCCAGAACGCCGACCACGCGGTCCCGCTGATCGAGGAGCAGACCGGCCGGCGCGTGTACGTGATCGTGGCCGGCAGCCATCCCCGCCTGGCGGCCTGCCCACGGCGTACCGTGATCGCGTGCTCCGGCAACTGGCTGGAGTCGGCCGACGCGGGACAGTTCATGGACGCGCCCCGGCTGTGCGGCTTCCCGCTGGGGAAGCTGGCCGACGCCGTCCTGTACCTGGGGCAGCTGAAGGACCTGACGCAGCCGCTGTGGAACCCCGCGATCTTCCTCGATCCGGCGTACTGGGCGGAGCTCCAGAGACGCAACGCGATCAACGGGAACCTCGTCGACCTGGAGGCGTACCGGCGGCAGCAGCCGATCTCCCTGCCCTCGTCACCGCCCGTGAACTGCGCCTGACAGCGCCGGCCAGGGCGCTTGCGGCCCCGCCCGTGCCGTTCGTCTCGATCGCGCAGGTACAACCTGCACCTTGGCGTCCGGAGAGTTTCGTCAGCTGCTGTCGCGGGAGGCTGATGAAAGTTTCACGGCGACGCTCTCGCCGGCCCGCCTCGATAAGTCAAGGTGAGCGCGCTCGGCGGCCGCCTCCTCCGGCCGCCGCGCGCCATGGCGCTCTTGACAGCGCCTTTACGGCTCGTATTTGCTCCCTCCGTCCCTTCCATCGGCCCGGAAGAGCTCGGCCGGGCAGCGCTTTGTTAGCGCTAACATGCGAGAGGTGGAGGCATGAAGCCAGGCGAATCGCGCAGGACGAGGCGCGCGGGCATCGGAGCCGCTCTGGCGGCTGTGATCACGGCGGCGGTCACCGGTCTGTCCATGCTGCTGGTGGGCGCGCCGCAGGCGTCGGCCGCGGTCCTGACCGAGGTGACGAACTTCGGGGCCAACCCGGGCGGGCTGCGGATGTACCTCTACGTCCCCGACAGGGTGGCGGCCAGGCCGGGCGTCCTGGTGGCGATGCACGGCTGCAACGGCTGGGCTCCCGGCTTCCACCAGGGCACCGAGTTCGCCTCGCTGGCCGACCGGTACGGCTTCATCGTCATCTACCCGCAGGCGAACAAGAGCGCCAACGGCCTGTCGAACTGCTTCGACGTCTGGTCGAACGAGGCCCTGCGGCACGGCGGCGGCAGCGACCCGGTGTCGATCGTCTCCATGACCAACTACGTGCTGCAACGCTACAACGGCGACCCGCAGCGGGTGTTCGCGACCGGCTTCTCCTCCGGGGCGATGGAGACCGGCAACCTGCTCGCCACCTACCCCGACGTGTTCAAGGCGGGAGCGCCGTTCTCGGGCGTGCCCTACGGCTGCCTCGGGCCCGCCGGATGCGGGGACAAGACGCCGCGGCAGTGGGGCGACCTGGTCAGGAACGCCTACCCCGGCTACACCGGGCCCCGGCCGCGCGTGATGGCCTGGCACGGCACCGCCGACTCCGTCCTGCCGTACACGATGTTGCAGGAGGAGGTCGACCAGTGGACCGACGTGCACGGCCTGAGCCAGACCCCCGCCTCCACCGACAGCCCGCAGCCCGGCTGGACCCGGCGGGTCTTCGGCTCCGGGCAGGTCGAGGCGTACACCGTCACCGGCGCCGGACACGACCTGCCACATCCCGGGATGGCGGCGTACGCCATCCGCTTCTTCGGCCTGGACGGCGGCTCGTCCACCACGACGCCGACTCCACCACCCGCAGGTCAGATCAGGGGAGTGGCCTCCGGCCGCTGCGTGGACGTGCCCAACGCCGGCACCGCCGACGGCACCGCCGTACAGCTGTGGGACTGCAACGGCCGCACCAACCAGCAGTGGACGCGGACCTCGGCCGGAGAGCTGAGGGTGTACGGCGACAAGTGCCTGGACGCCGGAGGCACCGGAAACGGCGCCAGGATCCAGATCTACTCCTGCTGGGGCGGCGACAACCAGAAGTGGCGCGTCAACTCCGACGGCACCATCACCGGCGTCCAGTCCGGGCTGTGCCTCGACGCCGTCGGCGCAGGCACCGGCAACGGCACCGGGCTCCAGCTCTACACCTGCCACGGCGGCACCAACCAGAAGTGGACCTGGACGTGATGCCCCTGGCCCGCCGCGCCGACCGCGGCCCCGCGACGACCCGGGCATCGCGTGCCGCGCTCGCGACCGCCGCCGTCCTCCTGATGGCCGCCGCCGTGCTGCTGGGCGTCAGGCCCGCCGCGGCCGCGTCGCTGACCCGGGTAACCGGCTTCGGCAACAACCCGACCAACCTGAACATGTACATCTATGTCCCGGATCGGCCGGCGGCGAGGCCGGCGCTGCTGGTCATGGTGCACTACTGCACCGGCTCGGCCGCCGGGGTGTTCAACGGCGTCGGGCACGACTACGTCAGTGCCGCCGACCAGTACGGATACGTCATCGTGGTCCCGGAGGCCACCCGCAGCGGCCAGTGCTTCGACGTGTCCACCCCGGCCGCGCTGAGACGTGACGGCGGCGGGGACTCCACCGGGATCATGTCGATGGTCAGCTATGCCCGGCAGCGCCACAATGTGGACCCCGCCAAGATCGTGGTCAGCGGCTTCTCCTCGGGCGCGATGATGACCAACGTACTCGCCGCGCAGTACCCCGACGTGTTCTCGGCCGCCGCGGCGTTCTCCGGCGTCCCGGCCGGATGCTTCGCCACTACCAACGGGTCCTTGTGGAACAGCGAGTGCTCCGGCGGCCGGATCGTCAAGACCGCCCAGCAGTGGGGCGACCAGGCCCGCGCCATGTTCCCCGGCTACACCGGCGCCTACCCGCGCATGCAGCTCTGGCACGGCACCGCCGACACCACACTGGCCTACGCCAACTTCGGCGAGGAGATCAAGCAGTGGTCCGGCCTGAACGGGGTGAGCCAGACCCCGGCGTACACCGACAGCCCGCGCTCGGGCGTCACCCGCACCCGGTACGGCGGCACCGGAGCCCAGCCGCGGGTCGAGGGGCTCAGCTTCGCGGGGGACGGCCACTCCCTGCCGTTGACGGGCATGTTCCCCCACGCCCTCTCCTTCCTCGGGCTCGACGGCACCTCGCCTGGCCCGGCGCCCGGCGGCCAGGTCAAGAACGTGGGGTCGGGCAGGTGTCTCGACGTCGCGGGCGCCTCCCAGACCAACGGCGCCCAGGCGCAGATCTGGGACTGCCACGGGCAGCCCAACCAGCAGTGGACCTCCACCGCCTCCGGTGAGCTGCGCGTGTACGGCGGCAAGTGCCTGGACGTGGCCAACAGGAGCACCGCCGACGGCGCCGGCGTGATCATCTGGGACTGCAGCGGCCAGAGCAACCAGCAGTGGCGCTTCAACGCCGACGGCTCCATCACCGCCGTCGGTGCGAACAAGTGCCTGGACGTGCCGAGCAACAGCACCGCCAACGGCGTCAAGCTCCAGATCTGGTCCTGCAGCGGCGCCGCCAACCAGCGCTGGGCCCGCGCCGGCTCATGACGACACCCAGGAGGTGGAGAACCGAAATGCGCAGAATTCTGGGCCTGACGACGGCCGTGATACTGGCGGCCGGCTCCCTCGTCGCGATCGGCGGTGCCACGTCCCCGGCCGTCGCGCTGGAGAACGGCCTCGCCCGTACCCCGCAGATGGGCTGGAACGACTGGAACAGCTTCGGCTGCAACGTCAACGACGGACTCATCCGCCAGACGGCCGACGCCATGGTCTCCAGCGGCATGGCGGCGGCGGGCTACACCTACGTCAACATCGACGACTGCTGGTCCACCAAGAGCCGGAACGCGAGCGGAGACCTGGTGCCGGATCCGCAGAAGTTCCCCAACGGCATCAAGGCCCTGGCCGACTACGTGCACTCCAAGGGGCTCAAGCTCGGCATCTACTCCTCGGCGGGCACCACGACGTGCGCGGGTTACCCGGCCAGCCTGGGCTACGAGCGGCGGGACGCGGCCCTTTGGGCGTCGTGGGGGATCGACTATCTGAAATACGACAACTGCGGCGACCACCGTGGCATGAACGGGCAGCAGCGGTACACGGCCATGCGGGACGCGCTGGCCGCCACCGGCCGCCCGATCGTGTACAGCCTGTGCAACTGGGGTCAGGAGAACGTGTGGACCTGGGGGGCGCCGGTGGGCAACTCCTGGCGTGACACCGGCGACATCGCGGCCAACTGGAGCTCCATCATGGGCATCCTGGACCAGCAGGTCGGGCTGGAGTCGTACTCGGGCCCGGGGGGCTGGAACGACCCGGACATGCTGGAGGTCGGCGTCGGTTCGGTGACGGGCACCGAGGGGCGCGCGCACTTCAGCCTGTGGTCGCTGCTGAACGCGCCCCTCATCGCCGGCAACGACCTGCGCACGATGAGCGCCGACACGCGCACCATCCTCACCAACACCGAGGTCATCGCGGTCAACCAGGACTGGGGTGGCCGGCAGGGCCACAAGATCAGCGACAACGGCGACCTGGAGGTCTGGCGCAAGCCGATGAAGAACGGCTCGGTCGCGGTCGTCCTGCTCAACCGAGGCACCTCGACCGCGACCGTCTCCACCACCGCCGCGGCCCTGGGGCTGGGCTCGGCGTCCTCCTACTCCGTGCGTGACCTGTGGGCGCACACGACGTCCTCCTCGCCGGGGACGATCAGCGCACCGGTCCCCGGGCACGGGGCGGCCATGTACGTCGTGACGGGAGGCGGCATCGTCACGCCCACCGCGGTCGCGATCAAGGGAGTGGGCTCGGGAAGGTGCCTCGACGTCGCCGGCGCCTCGCAGGCCAACGGCTCACAGGCGCAGATCTGGGACTGCCACGGCCAGGCCAACCAGCAGTGGACGCCCACCGCGAGCGGCGAACTGCGCGTCTACGGCGGCAAGTGCCTGGACGTGTACGGCGGTGGAACCACCGACGGCACCAACGTCATCATCTGGGACTGCAACGGCCAGAGCAACCAGCAGTGGCGCTTCAACGCCGACGGCTCCATCACCGCCGTCGGTGCGAACAAGTGCCTGGACGTGCCGAACAACGCCACCGCCAACGGCACCAAGCTGACCATCTGGTCGTGCAACGGCGGCGCCAACCAGCGCTGGACCCGTAACTGACCCGTCATCCGGGAGCGATCGTGAGAATGGCATTACGGTTGCCGGCCACCACAAGAGCCGGACGCGGAATCGCAGGGGTGCTGGTCCTGCTCGGCCTCGTGGCGTTCCTGCCCGCCCACCCGGCCAGGGCGGACAATCCGATCATCCAGACCGTCTACACCGCCGACCCGGCGCCGCTGGTGCACAACGGACGGGTGTACCTCTACACCGGCCATGACGAGGACGGCTCGACCTGGTTCACCATGAAGGACTGGCGGGTCTGGTCCTCCGCCGACATGGTGAACTGGACCGACCACGGATCCCCGCTGAGCCTGACCACCTTCAGCTGGGCGAAGTCCGACGCCTGGGCGGGACAGACCATCTACCGGAACGGCCGGTTCTACTGGTACGTGCCCACGACCAACCGGGCGACCGGCCGGATGGCCATCGGGGTGGCCGTCTCCGACAGTCCGACCGGGCCGTTCAGGGACGCACTCGGACGGCCGCTGATCGAGAACGGCGAGATCGACCCGACGGTCTTCATCGACGACGACGGGCAGGCCTACCTCTACTGGGGCAATCCGCACCTCTGGTACGTGAAGCTGAACGCCGACATGACCTCGTACTCGGGAAGCGCGACGCAGATCCCGCTCACCACGGCGGGCTTCGGCACCAGGACGGGCGACGCCAACCGCCCGACGCTGTTCGAGGAGGGGCCCTGGGTCTACAAGCGGAACGGCCTGTACTACCTCGTGTTCGCGGCCAAGTGCTGCTCGGAGTTCATCGCCTACTCCACGGCCCCCGGCCCCACCGGGCCCTGGACCTACCGAGGGACGATCATGCCCACCCAGGGCGGCAGCTTCACCAACCACGCGGGCATCGTCGACTACCAGGGCGGCTCGTACTTCTTCTACCACAACGGCGCACTGCCGGGCGGCGGCGGCTTCACCCGTTCGGTGGCCGTGGAGAAGTTCGCCTACGGCTCCGGCGGCACGATCCCGACGATCAACATGACCGCGTCCGGGGCGCCCCAGGTGGGCACCCTCAACCCGTACGTCCGCCAGGAGGCCGAGACGATCGCCTGGGAGTCCGGGGTCGAGACCGAGCCCTCCAGCGAAGGCGGGATGAACGTCGGCTGGATCGAGAACGGCGACTACATCAAGGTCAAGGGCGTCGCGTTCGGCGCCGGCGCCAGGACCTTCACCGCGCGGGTCGCCTCGGCGTCCGGCGGCGGCAGGCTCGAACTCCGCCTGGACGGCGTCAACGGCCCGTCGGCCGGGACCTGCACCGTGCCGGGCACGGGCGGCTGGCAGACCTGGACCACCGTGTCCTGTCCGGTCAGCGGCGCGAGCGGCACCCGTGACCTGTACCTGAAGTTCACCGGCGGAAGCGGCTACCTGTTCAACATGAACTGGTGGCAGTTCAGCTGACGTCACATCTCCCGCGCGTCACCGGCGCCACCGCCACCCGCCTCCCGCTCCGCCGGCGAGAGGGGGTGGCGGTTCCCGTACGACTGACACCTGGTCTTCCGGCGTCGGCGGGGGCCAGGACGGGTCCCATCGCCACCTGGAGAGCATGATCATCGAACGGACCGACAGCCAGGTGATCGCGGCGCGCTGGTGAACGGAGGGAACGGGAGTCATGATCAAGCCCTTCGGTTCGCCGACCACGGCCCAGAGGGGGCCCGGCTGGACCGGGTGGCCGCCGCCGCGGGCGTCAACCAAGGAGCGCATCCACCAGTACTTCGGCAACAAGGAGCAACTGTTCGCAGCCGTGCTGACCTGGGCGCTGAAGCAGCTGGCCGAGGCGGGGGACGGTGCGGGCAACGCTCGCGACACTCTCGTCCGCCGGTTGCCAAGATCGTCGCATGACGTCACTCCACCGCCCGCGCGGGAACCCCACGCAGAAGCAGACCTTGCCCGCATGAGCTGAGTGCTCACCGTCCTCGTGCCCGGGCGGCCGTCCCGGGCCGGGGCGCTCGGTGAGAGCATGCTCCACCGATCGGCTGATCGGCTCCACCACCTGAACGGTCACCCGAATCCACCGCCCACTCGGAGGATCGGGCGATCCGCGCGGGGCGCCTGCGTTGCGACGCTGGATCCCGTCGGTGAGCACCAAGGACGGAGACGGTCGAGATGCGCAATGTGGTGTGGCTGGTCAGAGGGTACGTCCTGGTCAGCGTGCTGACGCTGGTCACGATGGTCGTGTTCCGGAACGACGCGGCGATGGTCCCCGACTCGGTGTGGATCCGCGGCACGCTCGTCGCCGTCGCTTCGCTGGTCACATGGTTCTTCGCGGTACGGGCGGCCAGAGGCGAGCGGAAGATGCTGCTGCGGCTGCGGATCGTCACCTCGATCATGCTGGTCGCGATCGTGGTGATCATCGCGTTGCCCGGTCTGTTCCCGCTCTGGTTCAAGCTGGAGCAGGGTGTCTGCGGCCTGCTCCTGCTGCCGGTGGTCGTCCAGCTCAACCGGCGGCCGGCGGACCGGCGCTGAGCGCGCCGATCGACGAGGCGGCGCAGGAGCGCGCCGACCCGAGGGCGGCGGACGGCGCTTCCGGCGGCGCGGGAGTCCCGACGGCGGCGGCTAGATTGTTCTGGGAGCGGGTGAGCGATGGACAATTGGCGGATGGCCGCGCCGGCGGGCTGGGAGCGACGGCTCCTTCCCATGATCACCGTGGTCCCGTACGTGCTGCTGGCCGTCATGGCCGCCCTGACGATCGTCGTCAAGCACGACCAGCCGGGCTCGCTCGCCCTCGACCTCGCGCTCTGCGCGGCAGCCGCGGTGTGGAAGCTCGTGCTCTTCACGCTGCACCCGCAGTGGCGCGGGCGAGTCGGCGTGATGAGCGTGTTCATCGCGGGCCTGATCCTGTTCGGGCTGGTCATGGTCGTACGCGATCCGTGGTTCGGCGTCTACACGCCCGCGCTGTACTTCTACGCCTTCCGGATCATCGGCTGGCCGCGTGAGCTGTACTTCATCGCGGGCGTCGCGGTGGTGGCGGGCACGGCGCAGTCGGCCGGTCTGGACTTCGGCACCTGGATGGGCCTGCTGGAGTATCTGGGGGTGCTGGCCGTCAACGTCGTGCCGATGTGCCTGATGGCCTGGCTCAGCGAGGTCGGCGCACGCTACTACGCGGCACGGGAGACGGCGCTGCGCGAGAGCAGGGAGGCCAACGCCCGGCTGGCCGCGGCCCTGGCCGAGAACGCGGCACTCCAGGAACGGCTGGTCGAGCAGGCTCACGAGACCGGCGTCCTGGACGAGCGGGCCCGGATGGCGCGGGAGATCCACGACATCCTGGCCCAGGGCCTGACCGGCATCGTCACGCAGTTGCAGGCGGCCGAGCAGGCGGCCGACGACCCGGCCGCGTGGCGGCGGCACCACGCGGCGGCGACCGCGCTGGCCAGGGAGAGCCTCACCGAGGCGCGGCGCTCGGTGGACGAGCTGCGCCCCGAGCCCCTGGAGTCCGGCCGTCTGGCCGACGCCGTCAGCGAGGTCGCGGCCAAGTGGTCGGCCCGCCACGGCCTTCCGGTCCAGGTGGCCGTCACCGGCGAGACCCGGACGATGCCCCCGCAGGCCGAGGTCGCCCTGTTACGGGTCGCGCAGGAGGCGCTGGCCAACGTCTTCAAGCACGCGTCCACCGCCACCCGCGTCGGCCTCACCCTCTCCTACACGGATCGGCAGGTGGTGCTCGACGTCCGCGACGACGGCCCCGGCTTCGACCCGGACGTGCGCGCCGGTCACGACGGGGGCTTCGGGCTGGTGGCGATGCGGCAGCGGATCGAGGCGCTGTCGGGCGCGTTGCGAATCGAATCAGAGGTGGGCGGCGGGACCGGGATCTCGGCCTGTCTGCCCGCGGACACGCCGGAGGCAGGCACATGAGTGACGCCATCAGGCTGCTCGTGGTCGACGACCATCCCGTCGTGCGTGACGGGCTCAGCAGCATGTTCGCCCGCGATCCCGAGTTCATCGTGGTGGGGGAGGCGGCGGACGGAGCCGAGGCCGTCCGGCTGGCCGAGGCCCTCGCGCCGGACGTGATCCTGATGGACCTGCGGATGGCGGGCATGGACGGCGTCACCGCGATTGGTGAGCTGGCCAGGCGCGGCGTGCCGGCCCGGGTGCTGGTGCTGACGACGTACGACACCGACAGCCACGTGCTGCCCGCGATCGAGGCGGGCGCCACCGGTTACCTGCTCAAGGACGCGCCGCGCGAGGAGCTCGTCCGTGCCGTACGCTCGGCCGCGCGCGGCGAGGTCGCGCTCTCGCCGTCGGTGGCCGCCCGCCTGGTGAGCCGGCTCCGCACCCCGGCCCCATCGACCGGGCCGTTGAGCCAGCGCGAACTGGAGGTGCTACGGCTGGTCGCGGCCGGCCACAGCAACCGCAAGGCCGCCGTCCGGCTGTTCATCACCGAGGCCACGGTCAAGACGCACCTGCTCAACATCTACGCGAAACTCGACGTCAACGACCGCGCGTCCGCGGTGGCGGAGGCGTACAACCGCGGCCTGCTGGGGACGCCCGAGCGCCCGTAACCCTCGCCGCCCGCCCCGCTCCGGCGAGCCCGATCGGCGGATCCCGGCACCAACTGGGCGGAGTGGGTGCGTTACCCGTTCCGGCCCGGGTACAGCATGGCCGGGATCGTGGAGGCGGTCGGCGAAGGCGTCACGACAGTGCGGCCCGGCGACCGCGTGCAGAGCTACGCGTCCCACCAAGAGCTGGTCACGCTCCCCGAGCGCGAGGCCCGGCTGCTGCCCGGCGGCGTCGCGGACGAGGAGGCGGTGTGGGTGCCCCTCGTCGTCACGGCGGCGGGCACCGCCAGAGCCGCGATCACCCTGGGCGAGACCGTCGTGGTCATCGGACTCGGCCCGGTGGGACAGCTGGTCGTCCAGTACGCGGTCGCGCATGGAGCCTCCCGCGTCATCGCCGTCGACACCGATGCCAGGCGGCTCGGCCTGGCCCGTACGCTGGGCCGTGTCGTCCTGCTCGGCGACACGCCCACGCCGCCCTCGTCTCCGACGACCCGTCAGCCGGCCCGCTCAACCGTGACGCGGTGGCCGAGTTGTACTTCCGCCGCCTCGCCTCCGGCACGTTCCGTACCGCCGGAATGATCTCCGAGCGGGTGTCGCCCATGGACGCGGAATCCACCTACGCACGCCTGCGGGACGGCGGCGCACCGCCTGGAGCCCTCTGCTTCGACTGGACCGACACGAAGGGGGAACGGTGACCGCCAAGATCGCGGTCGCCACCCGCGGGTCGGTGTCCACGATGAGCCTGCGCCGCCCATGCTGCCTGATCGTTCTGGTACGCGCCGAGGAGTCCTGGGACGGCGACCCGATCCGCGCCGACGCCGAGGGCATGGCCGCCGCGCCCGACGCCTCGCTGACGGCCTGGCTGGCACGCCCGAAGAGGACGGCTGAGAACGCCTGAGCAGCGGGTCAGGCGGGGAGCTCGGCGGCCGCCTTCCGGAGGGCGTCGCCGGCGTCCGTGACGGGGTCGCCGTGGCCCACGCAGGCCGTCCGGACGTCCAGTTCGGCCAGCCGCCGGAACGAGCGGAGCATCTCGTCACGGTCCATGTTGAACACTCCGGGCATGACCAGCCCGGACACGTGCGCCACAGTGTCGCCCGTGAAGAGGACTCCGTGCTCCGGCAGGTGGAGGGCGATGCTGCCGGCGGTGTGCCCGGGGGTGGCGATCACGCGGGCCCCGCCCCCGAAGGCGATCACGTCGCCGTCCTCAAGCTCGCGGTCCACCCGGCACGGCGGCGCGGGCGGCAGCAGGTGGGCGCCCAGACTGCGATGCAGGGCCCGCTCCTCGTCGGTGAAGTTCGGCGGCGGGGCGGGCACGTCCCCTCGGATCACCGGAGCCTCCAGGCGATGGGCCATCACCGTGACCTCGCCCCACGCCGTCACGTCCGCCGCACTGCCGCAGTGGTCCTCGTGGTAGTGGGTGAGGACGACCCGCCGTACGGCGTCGGTGCGCAGCCCCAGCAGGCCGATCGCCTCTGCGATCTCCCCGGCCGAGGTGGCGATGCCCGTGTCCACCAGGGTGAGCACACCGTCGTCGTTCCACAGGTACGCCTGCCCGAACGTCAGCCGCAGCAGGTGCAGGCGCCGGTCGACCTCCACGACCTCCATCGCGGAACCCCTCTCATCAGCACGGATGTCAGGGAACAGGTAACCGGTCCGCCGATGGCACTGTCCAACATCCATGGGACCGCGGATTGACAACCGATGGTTGTCGATGCAGGGTCTGGGCGTGGAAGCAGACGTTTCCGGCGTACGCGCCTTCATCGCGACCGCCGAAGAACTGCACTTCGGCAGGGCCGCCGCGCGCATGTTCATCACCCAGCAGGCGTTGTCGAAACGCGTCCGCAGGCTGGAGGACGCCCTCGGCACGCCGCTGTTCGACCGGACCACCCGATCCATCGAGCTGACCGCCGCCGGAAGGCGGTTCCTGCCCCTGGCCGTGGCGGCGGTGGCGGCGTTCGACGAGGCCGTGGGGGCGGTCCGCGTGGTGGACAGCCCCGTCCGCGTGGACGTCTACGACGAGCGCTTCACGCCCCTGCGCATGGTCAGGGAGGCGAGCGAGCGCGAACCGCGGCTGCGCGTGGAGGTGAGCATGCGACAGGGGCTCGCCGTGGCGTTGCCGGCGCTGCGCCGCCAGGAGATCGACGCGGCCTTCGGACGGGCGCGCGACCTGCCGTGGCCGGAAGAGCTGGCCCAGCGGATGGTCCACCTGGAGCCCCTGGCCGCGTTCGTCCCGGAGGATCACGCGCTCGCGCACCTGAGGGAGCTGCGGCCCGCCGACCTGCGGGCGGGCGGCATCGCGATGCCCGACCCGGCGGGCGCCGCCGAATGGCGCGCCTACCTGGGACGCCTCGCCGACCGTCTCGGCGTCCCCTTGCGCTTCACCGAGCCCGCCATCGGCCAGGGGCATCTGGTCCAGCAGTTCCTGCGCGAGAAGAGCGCCGTCGGCCTGGGGGAGTGGAGCATCGGCGCGACGGGGAGCGGGCTGCGCCGCATCCCCATCGTGGACCCGGTCCCCCTCCTGCCATGGTGGGTGGTCTGGCACCGCCGCAACCCGCACCCGCTGCTCCGTACGCTGCTCGGCCGGCTCCCACGCGTACGCCCGCCGGACCCGTCGGACGGGCGGCACTGGATCCCCGACGCCGACCGTGCCCTCCCGTAGGGGCGCGCCGGCGTGACCGGCGCGGCCTGACCGGCGGGCCGCGGGCCGTTCACGCGTGCGTCCTTCGTGGCCGGCGGGAGGTGGTGCGGAGCAGGGCGTACCCGATCAGGAGCGAGACGGCCAGCAGCACGCCGGCGTCCACGGCGGCGGCCAGCCGGACACCGCTCAGCAGAGCCGGGGCCGCGGCCTGACCGGCGGCCTGGAGCGTCGACACCTGCGCCATGCAGATGGCGCTGAGGATCGGGGTGCCGACGGTGATGCCGATCTGCTGGGCGCTCGTCACCAGCCCGGTGGCGACCCCTTGAGCCGTGTCGGGCAGCCCGGACGTCACGGTGACGCCGTAGGAGACCACGACCGACATGTGGCCCACGGAGGCCAGGCAGATCACGGCCAAGGCCGGCCAGGCACCCTCGGTCACGGTCATCGCGGCGGTGCAGACGCCCTGCAGGGCCAGCCCCGCGACCAGCGTCCGCCCCGCGCCCAGCACCCGGATCACCGAGGAGGACACCATGCCCGTCACGGCCAGCACGACGCCCTGGCCGCCGAAGAACAGACCTGTCCACAGGGGTGACAGCGCCACGACGTCCTGCAGGTAGAGAGTCAGCAGGAAGATGAACGAGCTCATCATGGAGAAGGTGATCAGGCCGCCCAGGCTGCCGAAGGCGACCGTGGGCCTGCGCAGCATCGTCAGCGAGACCAGCGGCTGCGCGGCTCGCGACTCGATGACCACGAACCCGCCCAGCAACAGCACGGCCGCCGCCATGGCCACCACCCTCACCGCTCCCGCCGCCGACAGGGCAAAGATGAGGCAGACCAGGCCGCCGCTGACGGTGGCGGCTCCGGGCAGATCCAGCCGGGGGGAGCGGGCGCCCCGGCTCTCGGTCAGCAGTCGGGGCGCCGCCACGGCGAGGACGCCGCCCGCGACGGCCAGCAGCGCCATCGTCGAACGCCAGCCCAGCGTGTCGGTCATGGTGCCGCCGACCAGCATGCCGACGGTGAATCCGAGGGAAAGCACCGACCCGCTGGCCCCGAGCGCCCGGTTGCGCTGAGGCCCTTCGGCGAAGGTCGTCGTCAGCAGCGACATGCCGGTGGGAACGACTGCTGCGGCCCCCAGCCCCTGCAGGACCCGCCCCGCGACGAACACCCCCGGGTTCCACGCGAGGGCGGCCACCACGGAGGCCACGGTGAACAGCAGGACGCCGCCCAGGAAGAGCCTGCGCCTGCCGTACAGGTCTGCCATGCGGCCGAACAGCAACAGGCACCCGCCCGAGGGCAGCGCGAAGGCGGTGATCGCCCATTGCAGGTCGGCCTGTTCCATCCCCAGCTCCCTGCCGAGATCGGGCAAGGCCACATTTAGAATCGAAAAATCCAAAGAAATGATGAATTGTGCGGCACACAGGATGGCAAGGATGAGTTTGGCACGCGTGGTGAAGCGAGCGCCGTGCTCCCCGGAGGAGGTTCCGGCACCGGCCTCGGCGTCCCTGGACAAGGGGTCGATCGTCATGACGTCCACGCTCGGCCATCACCGATCCGCGCGGGGAGAGCGTGGTGACACCGGTGGTGGCACCACCAGCCGAAGCGGTGCGCGGTGAGGTCGGGAGAGGAACGTCGCCGGGACCTGCGTGACTTCCTGGTGAGCAGACGCGCCCGCGTCAGCCCTGCCTCCGCCGGCCTGCCGGCGGGCGGGCGCCGGCGCACGCCGGGGCTGCGCCGTGAGGAGGTCGCGGTGCTGGCCGGGGTGAGCCCGGGTTGGTACCAGTGGCTGGAGCAGGGACGCGACATCAACGTCTCCGCGCAGGTGCTGGACGCGGTGGCCCGGGTGCTGCAACTGGACGAGGTCGAACGGCGGCACCTGTACACGCTGGCCGGGCACAATCCGCCGTCTCCGGCCGGACACCCGCACGCCTACTGCGAGGGACTGCAACGACTGATCGAAGCCTGGGACCCCAAGCCGGCGACCATGCTGGACGCCTCCTGGAACCACGTGGCCTGGAACGAGTCGGCCAGGCTCGCGCTGGACCTGGCGCAGGCCGAGCGCAACTGCCTGGTGGGCTTCTTCCACGACCCGCGGTACCGACGCCGGGAGCGGGCCTGGCAGGACCTGGCGCCGACCGTGGTGGCGGCCTTCCGCGCCACGGCGGCTGAGCAGCCCCGCGATCACGACATCCACGACGTGGTCCGCGCACTGGACGCGACCAGTCCCGAGTTCGCCCGGCTGTGGGCACGACAGGACGTCCAGGCGGCAGGAATCTGGATCAACGAGGTCGACCATCCCGTCGTGGGCACGCTGACCTTCGAGAGCAGCCAGATGAGACTGCCCGCCAGACCCGACCTGACCATGGTGCTGTACAACCCGCTGCCCTGCACCGACACCGCGGACAAACTCGCCTGGCTGCGCTCCGTCACCGCGCCCGTCTGAGACCGGCGGCCGTGAAGGGAGACGGGCTCATCGGCGGACAACAAGCTCCGGATTGTCGTGCTGGGCCACGTCTGATCGTTTCGCGGGCAGCAAGGCGGCCTTGGGTGATCATGTGCGGTGTGGAGTCGCTGCTGATCGCTCAAGGCCGTGAGGGTGAGTCTGCTCTGAAAGATGCCGCCTGTGTCGAGTCCTCCAGGGTGTTGTCCCGCTTCCGGAACGATGTCTACGCCTGCCTCAGGCCGCGGGCCGATGCGTTGTTGTGCGAGCCAGAGCCAGTGCGCTTGCCGGTGGACCTGAGCCTGTCGCCGGAGTACCGGCGTGGGCACGGCGCGTTGTACGGCGGGCTCAACCACGGCCGGATCGACCTGGAGCAGCTTCGGCAGGTGCTAACAGGTTGCCGTTACCGCGCTGGCCGGACGGACGGATCGTGCTGGCAGTGGACGTGTCGTCGCGGTTGCGCTCGGACGCCGCCTGCTCGCCGAGCGGCTGTTCTGTCACGTCTGCGGCCGGCCCAACGCGCCTCACAGTCATCCCAGGCTCGCCGTACTCGTTCGTCGCGGCGCTGAAGACGAGCCGCAGCTCGTGGACGGCGCCGCGGGCTCGTCTCGACGTCCTGGCTTTCCTGCTCCGGCCGCCCGTGTTGCTCACCGTTCGGTATCCAGGGCAGCCCCGCTATGACGAATACCATCTGGCCCAGCTGGCTGCCGAGAAGATCGGCTCAGAACTCATTTGTCTCGAGCTCCCTACGACGACCTGTGCCCGTGACATCGGGCACAACGCCGCGCTGGCACCCCGATCGACAAGTCGCCTCGGCTGAGCTGTTCGCCGTAGACGCGTGGTCAGGGGGAGCGGTTCGAACTCGCGTAAGGCGTCGATGGACGGACCGCGCGGAGTGTCGGCCTCGCGTTCGATCATGATCTCGCCCAGCACGGGACGCGCATGCGCGCCGCGTCCCTGAGCATCCACTCCACCGCCGGCCGGTCTCAGCGCCTTGCTGGAGTGGTGGGGTCTGCTGTGTCGGCGGCAGCCGAAGGGGGGAAGATCGCGAGCCTGCGACTGGCGTGATCGACCAGGCTGCGCAGGGCGATCAACCCGTCTCCGAGCAGTACGAAGCACACGGCCAGCGCCAAGGCCATGAGCGCCACCCCGTCGTACCCGAACTTGTCCACATCCAGAAAGGGATAGGGATACCGCTTCCACGCGTCGGGAGGCAGTAGGGCGCCTCTGACCAGGGCGAAGGCTAGATACGCCATCGGGTAGACCAGCCACCTGACAGCGGCCGCCCATCTTGGCCGAGGAGCGTTCCGGTCGAAGAACAGCCAGTCGATCACAGCCATGACGGGCGTCACATAGTGGAGGAGGAAGTTGCCCAGACCGTAGCCGTGCAGGGAGAGATGTTCGAAGGGGCTCGCTCCCCGCATGCGTAGAAAGTGCCAGACCAGCCCCGTGATCACGATGTAGAGCGTCACGGCTCCCTTGAGCTCGGCAGAGGGGCGCCAGCTGCCGATCACTTTCCAGGAGTAGAACCCCATGAGCAGCAGATTGCTCTGCACGGTGAAGAGCACGAGCGGGTTCAGCGGGCTGCCCAGGCCCATCCAGGTATAGATCAGGCCCACCATGGCAGCCGCTATCAGCATCAAGCGGTACGCCGTCCCCCAAATCACAGGGATCATGGTCGCACGAAGCGCATCGTACCGACCCACAATCACGCTTGTTAGTCATAATATGACTAGTTAGAGTATGGCTATGGCGCAACGTTCCGTCCTTGGACTCATCGTGCTGGGGCTGCTCACCGAGGAACCCATGCACGTCTACCGCATGCAGAAGCTCATCGAGCTGTACGGCAAGGACCGCGTCGTGAACGTCAGGCGCCGGGCAAGTCTGTACCAGACCATCGACCGGCTGACCCGCCTCGGCCTGGTGGAGGTGCTGCAGCGGGAGAGCACCGAGAGCCACCCGGACCGCACCGTCTACGCCATCACCGACCTGGGGCGCGAAACCGCCGAACGCTGGCTGCGCGAGATGCTGCGCACCACGGGCGGCGAGTTCCCCGAATTCGTCGCGGCCATTTCGATACTGGTCGGGCTCCCACCGGAAACAGCGCGCAAGGAGCTGGAGACACGCGCCCACGCGCTGGCCGGGGCCCTGACGGAGGTCGAGTCGACTCTGAAGTCCTCCGGTGAGGTGCCACGGCTGTTCCTGCTGGAGGAGGAGTACCGCCGCGCGGTGCTCACCGCCGAACTGGAGTGGGTCCGCGGTGTGGTCGAGGACCTGCGGCAGGGACGGCTGACCTGGGACGAACCATGGCGGCGCGCGATCGCGGCCGCCCTCGAATCGCCGGAGGAAGAGGCATGAGCAAGGGGTTGTACTACAAAGTGACGGGCTCGGGCCCGTTACTGCTGCTGATCGCCGGCGGCACCGACGACGCCAGGGACTTCACCGGGATGACGCCGCTGCTGTCCGACAGCTACACGGTGGTCTCCTACGACTGTCGCGGCATCTCCCGCAGCCGGTCCGACGGCCCGCCTCCGGACGTGTCGATGGAGACGCAGGTGGAGGACGCCCGTTCGGTCCTGAAAGCCGCCGGCGGCGGACCGGCGCACGTCTTCGGCAACAGCAGCGGCGGCCTGATCGCCATCGCCCTCGCCGCCCGCCATCCCGACCTGGTACGTACGGTGGTCACCCACGAACCGCCCGCCGTCTCCCTCCTCCCCGCCGACGATCCCCGCAGGAAGCTGGGCCACGAGGTGGACGAGGCGTACCGAAGCGGCGGGGTGGAGGCGGCGATGGCGCTCTTCGCGGCCGGCGCCGGTCTCGACAAGTGGGACCCGGACCCGCCGGGCGGAATCGCGGAGTCGCCGGAAGCGATGGCGCAGATGCAAGCCAAGCTCGCCCGGATGCAGACCAACCTGGAGTTCTTCTTCGGGCATGCGGCACTGTCGTACATGTCGTACAAGCCCGTCGTGGACCCCTCGATCCACGTCGTGGTGGCAGTCGGTGAGCAGTCGCGCGGGCAACTGCCCCACGACACGGCACTGGCGCTGGCCGAACGACTGGGCGTCAAGCCGATCATGGTCCCGGGCGGGCATTCAGGCTTCGTCACCCACCCAACCGCATTCGCCCACAAACTCCGCCAAATCCTGGCCTAACCCGGCCTCCTGAAACCCATTCCACCTTCGGGCGGCCTGCGTGGGTGGTTCCGCAGAACTGCGATGGCCTTGAGCAGGTGGCCCCGCTCGCCCCTCGTCCAGGTCGAGTTGAGCCCCGCCGGTAGGCAGCCGACGGTGCCCGGCAGCATGGTGTCTTGTTCGCGCGGCGCGTCCCCGGCCTTGCCCCGATAACGCGCCAGGGGTTGCGATCCAGCCCCGCGACTGGCACCACCGTGCCCGACACCGCCGCCGTGGCGCTCGTCCCCGGCGCGATCGGCCGGGCCATCCGGGTGGCGGGGGACGTGCTGACCATGATGGAGTTCCCCGCCCTGGAACGCGGCACCGGCCGCCGACTGTGGCTGCGCCGGCGCGGCGACGCCGACGAACTGGCGGCCGGGATCAGGCCGCCGGGATCGGGCGGCCGGGATCAGGCGGGGGCAGGCGAAGGCCCCCACCCGGGGGAGTACGTCGCCCTCCAGCACCCCTGAGGCATGGTCACCGGCAAGGCCAAGCTGAACCCGCTGCACCACAACCGCTCCCCAGCAGTCCGCCCGGCCCGTGTCAGCGAGTTCGCGAGCACGCTGCGCCCCTGACCCAGGTCAGCCGCGCAGCAGGGCGGTGAGGTCGTCCCAGCGGGACATGAGCAGCCCGGCGACGGCGCCGAAGACGCCGACGACGGCGGCGAGCGCGAGGTCGGCGGGCTGGGGAGTCGACGCGCCGGCCAGCCCGAGCAGGGCGACCGCGAGGAGCACGAGGTTGCGCACCACGTGCTGCACCCCCATGGGCGTGGTCGAGGCGCCGAAACAGCGGCACGACACCGCGGCCCCGCGCCGGACGACCAGCACGACGGCGACCGTGAGGCAGGCCAGCAACCCGGCCGCCAGCACGAACGCCGCCGTCCCCGCCCACGGCAGCGGGATCGCGGCCAGGACGACCACGAGGGCCTCCGCCACGGCGGCCGCGACGGCGACCGGCCGGGCCGCCGCGCCACGGGCGACCCTCATCGCCCTGACGGACTCGACGAACTCTCTCCAGGCCGTGCGGCTGGTCACCTTGCTCGCCAGCGCGAGCGCGAACGTGGTGAGCAGCAACAGCCGGCACGCCACGTCGACGTACTGCATGATCGCAACCTCACGAATCGGGCGATGGGGATGACGGGCCGGAGTGCGGCCGGGACCCGTCGGTCGTGGAGTCGCCGGCCCGCGCCGGGCTCGCCGAGGCCAGTGGGACGAATTCTTTCGGCTGATCCCTTACCGCCCGCATGTTGGCAGGTGATTCCCGTCCAGCGCAACACCCCGGATCGGCCGGCCGGGCCGCGCCGTCCGGAGAACCGGCGCTCTGCCTGGGCCGATGGGAGGCCGATGGGAGGCCGTTGAGAAACCATTGAGAAATCGTTCAGGAGGCTGACGCATGCTGCGGCCACCAGCCCACCGACCGAAAGGAAGGCTTCATGCGTGCCATGACCAAATTGGCCGATCGGCTGCTGGAGATGGTCGCCCCGCACACCGTCGCCCGGGCGACCGACTGCGACTACCAGTGTTGCAGGGCGGACTACTGGAAGTACTGCTGCTACTACCCGAACGGCACCTCGCACTGCGGCTCCTGCATCACCAACTCGAGCGCCAAGCAGTGGTGCTGAGACCGACCGGTGCCCGGCCGCCGTCCGGCGGCCGGGCGCCTCGTTCGTGCCCCTCTCCGGGAGTTGGACAGTGTCCTACGCAATCGCCGTGCCGGCTCTCGCCGGCGTTCTGTTCCTGATGAACCTGGTGCTGGCGCTCGCGGTGCTGCGGCGCCTGCGCAGGCACACCGCCCGCATCGACCACCTGTACGAGGTCGTCGCCGGCACCCCCGACCTCGACGGCCCCGCCACGGGCGACCTGGTCGGCGACTTCTCCGCGACGGACCTGGACGCGGCCCCCGTGACACGGGACTCGCTGCCGGAGGGCGGCGTGGTGGCCTTCCTGTCGCCCGACTGCGAGGGCTGCCGGGCGGAGCTGACCGAGCTGACCGCCTGGGCGGCCGGGCAGGACCGGTCGCGGGTCCTGGCGGTCGTGGACGCCCGCGCCGGGGACCCCGCCCGGATGGTCGCGGCGCTCTCCCCTGTGGCGCGGGTGGTGGTGGAGCGCGACCACGCGCACGTCGCCGAGGCCTTCGGGGCGCGGACCGTGCCGACCGTCTTCCGCGTCGCCGCGGGCGGGACGGTCCTGTCCCGCGTCCGCAGCGTCACGCGGCTCCCCGAGACCGCCGGGAGCCGCGGGGCTGAGCGGGCGGCGAGCAACCCGTCGTGAACGTCGAACCGGAGGTGAACCCGTGACCCCATTGCTGATCGTCTCGAGTCTGTTGTGCGTGTTGTGCCTGGCGGGCCTGGTGCTGATGCTGGGGTTGGCCCGGCGGCTGCAGGAGCACGGCAAGCTGCTCGACGCCCTGGACGAGGTCGTCGAGCAGCGCGGCGGGCCCGGCGGGAAGGGGCTGGCGGCCGGTGAGGTGGCCGGCGCGTTCGACGTGCGGACGGTCGACGGCGACCGCGTCGCCCGCGACCTGCTGCCCGAGGGCGCCGTGGTCGCCTTCCTGTCCTCCGACTGCGGCCGGTGCCGGACCGAGCTGCCCGAGCTGGCCTCCTGGGCGGCCCGGCAGGACCGGTCGCGGGTGCTCGTGGTCGTGGACGCCGAGCCGCTGGCCCGCACGCTCTCGCCGGTGGCCCAGGTGGTCGTCGAGCCGGACGGCGGGCCGGTGACCGGCGCGTTCCAGGTGGACTCCTTCCCCAGCTTCTTCCAGGTCGCCGCGGGAGGCGGTGTCCTGGCGCGCATCCGCGGCGTCGCCCAGCTGCCGGCCGGCTCGGCGGCATGACGGACGGGCCGGGCCCGCGCGTCCTGGCCGCGTGCGCGGTGCGGGGCGTCGGGCTGGTGTGGCGGGCCGCGCCGCTGTACGTCCTGGGGTACGTCACGGTCACGCTGGTGAGCGGCGTCACCCCGGTCGTGCTCGCGTGGCTGACCAAGGCGGTGCTCGACGGCGTCGCCACTGGGCGGGTCGCCTCGCTGCTCTGGCAGGCGGTGGCCGTCGCGGCCGTCACGACGCTGGCGGCCGGCGCCGCGCAGGCGGCCCAGTACCTGCGGGCCGAGGTCGACCGGCAGGTGTCGGTGCGGGCCAAGGCCGAGCTGTTCGCCGCGGTGTGCGGGTTCACCGGGCTGGCCAGGTTCGAGAGCCCGACCTTCCTGAACCGGCTGCGCATGGCCCAGCAGAGCGCCAGCAACCCGGGCAGGCTGGTGGACACCGCGCTCTCGACGACCAGCAGCGTGATCACCGTCGCCGGGTTCGTCGGGTCGCTGGTGGTGATCAGCCCGGCCTTCACTGGGCTGGTGCTGCTGTCGGCGGTCCCGGCGCTGCTGATCGAGCTGCGGCTGGCCCGCCAGCGGGTGGACATGATGTGGCGGATCGGGCCGGCCGAGCGCCGGGAGATGTTCTACGCCCACCTGATGTCCACGACCGACGCGGCCAAGGAGATCCGGCTGTTCGACCTCGGGTCGTTCCTGCGGCTGCGCATGCTGGGCGAGGCGTGGACCGCCATCAGGGCCCGCCGGACGATGGACCGGCGCGAGTTCGGGATGCAGGCGGGCCTGGCGGGCGCGTCGGCGCTGGTCGCCGGGGCCGGCATGGTGTGGGCGATCCTGGCGGCCGGACAGGGGCGGCTGAGCGTGGGCGACGTGGCGATGTTCGTGGCGGCCGTAGCGGGCGTGCAGGCGGCGCTGAACGTCACCGTCTCGGCCGGGACGATGGCCCACGAGCAGTTGCTGACCTTCCACCACCACGTCACGATCCTGGACTCGGGCCCGGGGCTGCCCTCGCCCACGCGGCCCGTCCCGCTGCCGGCGCTGCGCCGCGGCGTCGAGCTGCGCGACGTGTGGTTCCGCTACAGCGACGAGCACCCGTGGGTGCTGCGCGGCGTCGACCTGTTCATCCCGTACGGGCACACGGTCGCGCTGGTCGGGCGGAACGGCGCCGGCAAGAGCACGCTGGTCAAGCTGCTGTGCCGGTTCTACGACCCGACCCGCGGCTCGATCCTGTGGGACGGCGTGGACATCCGGGACGTGGCCCCCGGGACGTTGCGCGCCCGCATGGGGGCGGTGTTCCAGGACTTCGTCTCCTACGAGCTGACCGCGGCCGACAACATCGCCGTGGGCGACCTCACCGCGGAGGGCGATCGCGACCGCCTGGAGCGCGCCGCCCGCGAGGCCGGCGTCCACGACGCCCTCTCCGCCCTGCCGCACGGCTACGACACGATGCTGAGCCGCGAGTTCGCGCCGGAGCAGGACGAGGAGGAGGACGGCGTGCTGCTGTCCGGCGGGCAATGGCAGCGGCTGGCGCTGGCCAGGGCCTTTCTGCGGCGCGACGCCGACCTGATGATCCTGGACGAGCCGAGCGCCGGCCTCGACGCCGAGGCCGAGCACGAGGTCCACCGGCAGCTCGCCCGCCTGCGGGCCGGACGGACCAGCGTCGTCGTCTCCCACCGGCTCGGCGCGATCCGCGACGCCGACGGCATCGTGGTGCTCGGCGACGGCGTGGTCACCGAGCTGGGCACGCACGGCGAGCTGATGGCCCTGGACGGCACGTACGCCCGGCTGTTCACCCGGCAGGCCAGCGGCTACCGGGACGACGTGGAGGTGCCCGGATGATCCTCACCGGCCTGGCCGCCGGGGTCGGGGCGATCGTGCTCGGGCTCGCCTGGCTGCGGCGCGCGTACGTGGTGGTGACCGTGGAGGGGGAGAGCATGCTGCCCACCTACCGGCCCGGGGAGCGCGTGCTGGTGCGCAGGACCGGGCCGCGACGGCTGCGCACCGGCCAGGTCGTCGTCCTGGCCCGGCTCGTGGAGGCGGCCGAGGACGGGCAGGCGCGCTGGATGATCAAGCGGCTCGCGGCCGTCCCTGGCGACCCCATTCCCCGCGCGACCGTGCCCGCCCTTCGCGCCGCGCCGGGAACGCGCGTCCCGGACGGCCATCTCGTCGTGCTGGGCGACAACCCGCGGCGCTCGCTCGACTCCCGCCGCACCGGCTACCTGACCGCCGACCGGCTGCTCGGCGTGGTGCTGCGCAAGGTCGAGAGCACGGACGCCCCTCGGGTCCCGCGCGCACCATGATCGGACGAGCGCCGCTCCGGGCGCGCGTCACCGGGCCGGGCGGACGCCTTTCGCGATCTTCCTCAGCTCACTCATGGCGTCGATCTCCTTGGCGTACTCGGGGCCGATGAGCACCTTGACGGCCAGGTCCTTGCGGAGCTTCCAGGTGACCGTGGGCGTGCTCGGGCCGCCGGCGGCCCCCGAGTCGCCGTCCCTGGACAGTCGCGCGGGCCTGCCGTCGAGGTCCACCGTCTCGGTGTGCGGTTCCGGCCGGAAGTCGTACAGGGCGTCCGCGGACGCGCCATGGGCCACGATCACCTGGACGGCGTAGCCGCCCTGCTGGAGGCCCGGCCTCCGGAAGCTGGTGGTGTAGCTCTTGCCGGGGCCGACCACGTCGTCCTTCGACCATTTGCCCCATTCGAGCCCGTCCGGCAGGTAGGTGAGCTGGATGCCGCCGAACTTCCGCCCGTCGCCGAGGTCACCCAGGGCCTGCGGCGTCGGCGCGGGCGGCAACTGGACATGCAGCGTGACCGTGCTGCCCCGCCCGACGACCTGGCCGGCAGCCGGTTCCTGCGTGCCCACCAGGCCGTTGTCGCTCCGCATCCCGGCGAGCGCGACCTTCAGCCCGGCGTCGTGGAGCGCCTTGGCCGCCTCGCCGGCGCGCCGGCCCGTCACGTCGGGCACGGTCACGTCGTCGCGGATCACGACCTGGTTCGGGCCGTTGTCGGCGGGTTCGCCGGGATTCAGCATCACCGGCGCGGTCACGGCCACGGCCGCCGTGACGATCGCCGCTCCCGCCACGCGGAGCCTGGTCACGCGGGCGCGGTGCCCCCGGCGTACGGCGCTGCCCAGTCCGGGCCCGGCCTGAACCTCGGCGACGTGCGCCGCCATGGCGTCGGCGAGGTCGTCCTCGATCGTCATCTCGTCACTTCCCTTGCGACATCCATGTTCTGGCGGATCCTGACGAGCCCGCGCGCGGCCTGGCTCTTGACCGTCCCGGCCGAGCAGCCGAGCAGGGCCGCGGTGGCCTGCTCGGACTGGTCCTCCCAGTAGCGCAGGACGAGCACGGCGCGCATCCTGGGCGGCAGCCTGCGCAGCTCACTGATGAGGGTGTCGCGCAGGTCCAGGTCGGGAGAGTCGGCGGCGGTCTCGGGCGGCCGGGCGAACATGATCTCCTGGACGACCCTGCGCCGCCGCGCCCGGCTGATCGCCGCGTTCACGACGACCTTCCTCGCGTACGCCTCGGGGTTGTCGTGCCTGATCCGAGGCCAGTTCCGGTAGACCTTCTCCAGCGCGTGCTGGACCAGGTCCTCGGCGTCGTGCCGCGTCGCCCCGCACACCAGGATCGCGGTACGCAGCAACGAGGTGCTTCTGGTGGCGAGGAAGTCGTCGAAGGCAGCCTCGTCGTCATCTGTCATCAGTGAAGGTCCCCTTTCGCCCTCCCTAACGCGCGAGCCCGCCCGGAGGTTGAGTGCCTTCCCGAAGAGTCGAGGTCGGGCGACGACGCCGTCCGCGCGCAGGGACACCGGCTCCGGCGGCGACAGGCACTCAAGCGCGCCTGCGCGCTGGGATACCGGTGGCCTCGGTGATCAGGTGACGCCGGCTGCCGGCCAGGTCTGGGGTATCCCTGCACCATGAGGGATCTTGTCAGGAGAGGAAGATCGCGCCCATGAACACCGACAACTTCAGTGCACTGTCTGTTCGAGCCGGGGGAGCGGTCGATGCCGAGGCCCTCGTGATCCTTGATTCCGTCGCGAGATCCGATGGTGGCGAGCGGCGCGGCAGCATCGAACGTTGGTGTCGCGACGGGTCCGTCCTTGTCGCCGGCACTCCGGCCGGGCTGGTCGGCTATTGCGTCGTTGAGTACACCTTCTTCGAGCAGGGGTTCGTGACGATGCTCATGGTGGCTGAGCCGGCCCGGGGGCATGGCGTTGGCGAGAGGCTCCTGCGCGCTGCAGCAGCCTCATGCCGGACCGCGAAGCTGTTCACCTCGACGAACCTGTCCAACCATCCCATGCAGCGACTGCTCCAGCGGGTTGGCTGGCAGCCGGTAGGGATGGTGCACGGCCTCGATGAAGGCGATCCTGAGGTGTTCTACCTCTGTACTTCTCCGAGCACCGAAGGTGCGGAGTGATTCCGGACAGTGCACGGATGTGCTGGGCGTTGGCGGGCGCACACCTTGAGCGGGGCGTCCTGACGGCCTCGGAAGACAGGTGGGACGTGGCGGTGCACCAGGCGGAGGTGATCGGCCGCTTCGATGATGGCGACCTCTGACGATCGAGTGGCGCCGGTCCCGGCCTCCTCCACCGTCACATCCTCGACGTGGTGGTGCTGAAGACGCGGGCAAGCTGGTGGTCGATCATGGCTACGGCGTCCTCGGCGGACCGCTGCCTCAGCAGAACGCTCGACTGCATCCCCTCGGCGCCTGCCACCAGGAACGCGGCCTCGGCCGCGGCGTCGATGTGCGGGGGCACCTGACCGGACTCCTGCCCTTGCACGAGCAGGCCGGTGACCAGGTTCTCCAGCGCACGCGGTGCGTCCTGGGCGACCTTGGCCAGGGCAGGGTCGGTCAGGAAGCGGACGAAGTAGGCGGCGTACACCAGGTGCCGGCTGCGTCGTTCCTCGTCCAGCGGGAGCAGCTCGCACAGCACTCCGCGCACGACCGCGTGCATGCCGGGCGCTTCGCCGAGCTTTGCGAGGCGTTCGCGGGCCCGCTGCTCGGCGTCGTCGTTGAGGATCTCCAGCGCGCCGAGCAGCAGCTCATCGCGGGTGCCGAAGTAGTACTGCAGCAGCCGGGCGGAAACCCCCGCCTCCGCGGCGACCTGCCTCAGGGTGACGTCTTCCAGGCCACCGCGGGTGGCCAGGCGCCAGACGGCTTCTGCGATCTGGCGGCGGCGCTGGTCGTGGTCCACCTGTCGTGGCATGCCATCCTTCCTCGCGAAACGTTTGTGGTGCGATCGTACCAAGTCCGGTGTTATGGTTCGATCGCACCACAAACCGTGGAGGGCGTGTTCACGCCTGCCGTCACTGCCCTTCGGGGCGATGGGAGACAAAGCGCACATGAAGCACGTCACCGTGCTGATCATTGGCATGCTGCTGCTGGTCCTGGGAGCGCAAGGTGCCATCCGGCTGCTCGCCGACCATGACAACGCCGGGCTGCTCGCATGGCTGCCCGGTGGATTCGCGGTCTGGCTGGCGTGTTACGCGGTGGCCGCCGTCACCGGAGCCTTGCTGGCCGGCTGGGGCAGCAAGAAGGCAAAGCAGAGCGGCCACGGGCGATGACCGGCCGCACTCCGGCGCCGGCCGCGATCGTCGCCCTGCTGGCAGCCGCATGGACGCTCGTGGCGGGCGGCACCACCGCCCATGCCGGCGACATCTCCGGCCCGGTCGTCATGACGGCGTCGGGCAAGGTCCAGGGCACGAATCAGAATGGGGTCCGCCGCTTTCGCGGCATCCCGTACGCCGCCTCGCCCACCGGAGAGCGGCGCTGGCAGCCACCCCGGCCGGCGGGTTCCTGGACCGGCATCCGCGACGCGACGAAGGCGGGACCGGCGTGCATGCAGCCGGAGGCGCCTGACATGCCGAAGGGCACCCCGCAGAGCGAAGACTGCCTGACCCTGGAGGTGACCACACCCGTCCGGCCCGGCAAGGGGCGGCCCGTCATGGTCTGGGTGCCCGGCGGCGGTTTCATCACCGGCGCCGGCTCGATCTACGACCCGGCCCGGCTGGTCAAGGCCGGCGACATCGTGGTCGTGACGGTCAACTACCGGCTCGGCGTGTTCGGCTTCTTCGCCCATCCCGAGCTCGGCGAGGCCGGCAACTTCGGCCTGCAGGACCAGGTGGCGGCGCTGCGCTGGGTGCGCGCCAACATCGCCGCGTTCGGCGGCGATCCCGGCAAGGTCACCCTCGCCGGAGCCTCGGCCGGCGCGATGAGCACCTGCACCCTCATGACCTCACCGGCCGCCCGGGGCCTGTTCCACCGGGCGATCGTCCAGAGCGGGTCGTGCCGCACCAGGCATCCGGCCGGCGCGATGGGCGAGGGCATGCCCGCGATCTCCTCCTGGCACCCGCTCAGCACGATCCAGGGAGCCGGACAGGCTCTGGCCGGGCAACTGGCCTGCGCCGACGTGTCCTGCCTGCGCCGCAAGAGTGCCGGCGAGCTGCTGCCGCACACCGCCGGGTTCCCGCTGCTGGCCTACGGCACCAGCCTCGTCCCGCAGGAGCCGGCCAAGGTCTTCGCCGCGGGCAGGCAGGCGGCCGTACCCCTGCTCCAGGGCGACGTCCGCGACGAGCACGTCGAGTTCGCCCTGGCCGTCTACCCGCACGGCATCACCGCCCGCCAGTACCCGGCCATGCTCACAACCGCCTTCGGAGCGGCCGCACCACGTGTCGAGCGACGCTACCCGGCGCGACGCTTTCCCTCCCCCATCGCGGCGGCCGGCCGCGTGTTCAGCGACAGCGGCTGGATCTGCCCCTCCTGGAAGTCCGGCCGCGAGCACGCCAGGAAAGCGCGCACCTACGCCTACGTCTTCACCGACCCGTCCGCGCCCACCCCCAGCGGACAGCCCTTGCCCGCCCACGTCCGCCCCGCCACCGCGCACGGAGCCGAGACCTTCTACCTGTTCGACTTCCCCGACAGCTCAGGGCTCACCGCCGACCAGCGGCGCCTGGCCGACCGGATCGTCGGCTACTGGACGCGGTTCGTCCGGACCGGTGACCCCAACGGGCCGGGCAGCACGACCTGGCCCCGTCTCGACGCCGCCGACCGCGCGCTCAACCTCTCTCCTGAGTCGGTACGCCCGATCGACATGAAGAACGCCCACCACTGCGGTCTCTGGTTTTGACGGCCGGGTAGGCCCACGAGCGTTTGATCAAACGACGATGCCAGGCCAACAGGGTGCCGGAGTGACCAGCCGATGAGCTCGCAGCACTGTCTTGTTCAGCTCCGACCGGCGCGGCAAGTTCTCGGACCGGCCCTCTACGGCCCCATGCCCACCACCACTTGAGCCATTGTCAGCTGGCTCTGAGCGGTGGCGCAGTACTGTGCTTCCTTGCCGATCGCGCGGTACACGCAGTCGGCGTACTCGGCGAGCATCAGGAGCGCCTCCTTGTTGCGGGTTGTCTGCGGCACGATCTGCTCGTCGGGTGGGTGGAAGCCGCCGCCGGAGCAGCACCAGGTCGGGTACATCTCGAACGGTGTAGGCAAACACGCTGTTCTGGTCGACCGACATGTCGGTACCCGTATCCGCCTACTTGGAGTCGTACGGCCACAGGATCAGCTCGGAGTATGAGTGCAGGTCAGCATTGATCCTGATCTGTTGCACTCCGCCAATGCGGCGGCTGAGGACGAAGTCGCGCAGGCGCTGCGCTCGGGCGCTGAGAACGCCGACGCGCCGCGGTAGTCCTCCGCGGACCTCGTGCTGCTTTCAGCATCGGGATGATCCAGAACTCGCGGGTGTTCACCAGGTTCGCGATCCGCCTGTCGGACGGGTAGGAGCCGGTGAGCAGGTTCGCCAGGTACAGCGCCTGCTCCACCGTGATGTGCTCGCGGGCGTGTTGGTCCGCGTTGACCAGCACCTCCGGCTCGTTCTCGTCCGTGCCGACGTTGTCGGAGATCTTCACGCCGTAGATCGTCCGGTCTTGGCACGGTTGTGCGTCGGGCGCGGGCGGTGAAGGCCGCCCACGCCCGACGTCAGCTGCTGATCGAGGGATGTCCGTCAGGCGCCGCTGGTGCCCAGGTTGAGCTTCCAGGAGTCGATGAACCCGGCCACGCCCTGTTTGGCCATGTCACGGGTGAGCAGCTGCCACGTGCCGTTCGCCGTCTCACCCGACAGGTTGAGCGTGTAGACCTTGTCGATGTTGACGACGGATATGCCCGTACGGTTGTGCAGCGTGTACACCGTCCCCTTGGGCGAGACCAGGGTGACGATCAGGTCGCTGATCTCCCCGTGCTTGATGTGCACCTCCGCCGTGCTCGCCCCAAGTGTCCCCGAGCAGCCGGAGACGGTTACCAGGCTCTGCGCGGCTTTCTGACTGCTTCCTTCGGCGATCGGTACATCGGTTCCGTTGGTCACCGAGCAACCCGGACGGGCGCTGACGGTCAAGGTGAAGGAGGCGTTCTGGGCGTGGACGGTGCCGACGCCGACGACGGTGAACGCATAGGTGCCCGGCGGCGTCGCCGACGTGGTCGTGATGCCCATCGTCGAGGTCGCGCCGGAGGTGACCGTCGAGGGACTGAAGCTCGCAGTCGCGCCGGGGGGCAGTCCGGTGACCGACAACGAGACCGGTTCGGAGCCGCCGACGGTCGTGGTGGTGCTCACGGTCGCCGACAGCGTGCCGCCGATGCCGACCGTGCCGGAGCCGGGTGTCACCGCCATGGCGAAGTCCTGCGAAGGCGGCTGGACGTTGCTCACGTTCAGCAGCCTGTTCGGGGAACCGGCGCCGGGGTCGGTGACGGCGTTGTAGACGGCGGTGTTGACGACGAGCTTGTCGCGTACCTGTTGCGGGGTGAAGCCGGGGTTGGCGGCCAGGACGAGCGCGGCGGCTCCCGTCACGTGCGGTGTCGCCATGGAGGTGCCGCTGATGGTGTTGGTGGCGGTGTTCGAACCGATCCACGCCGACGTGATGTCGCTGCCAGGGGCGAAGACGTCCACGCATGGGCCGTAGTTCGAGTACGAGGCGCGCGCATCGGCGTTCGTGGTCGCGCCGACGGTGATCGCGGCTGGCGTGCCGGCCGGGCTGAACTCGCAGGAATCGGCGTGCGCGTTGACGGCCGCGACGGCGAAGACCACGCCGTCGTCGATCGCGCCGGTGATCGCGTCGTTCAGAGCCTGGGAGAAGGGGCCGCCGAGGCTCACGTTCGCCACGGCCTTCTGCCCGGCGGCGTGGTCGGCGGCGACCCAGTCGACGCCGGCGATGACGTCCCCGTACGCGCCCGCACCGTTGCAGCCGATGACGCGGACGCCGACGAGGGTGACGCCTTTGGCCACCCCGTAGGAGGAACCGCCCACGGTCCCCGCGACGTGGCTGCCGTGCCCGTGGCAGTCGGTGGCGTCCTTGGCCCGGTCGAGGATGTTGATGCCCGAGATCGCGCGTCCACCGAAGTCCTGGTGGGTGAAATTGATGCCGGTGTCGATGATGTACGCCTTCACGCCCGCGCCGTTGTTCCCGTACGTGTAGGAGTTGTCCAGCGGCAGGGCTCGCTGGTCGATCCGGTCCAGGCCCCACGACGGGGTCGGCGACTGGGTTGCCTCGATCGAGATCGTCCGGTCCTGTTCCACATAGGCCACGGCCGGATCCGCCGCGAGCCGCTTGGCGGCGTTCTCCGACATGCCGGCGGAGAAGCCGTGCACTGCGCTGCCATAGGTCCGTTTGACGCTCCCGCCGTACCGGGTGGCGAGGCCCCTGGCCGTCGCGGCAACGGCCTTCACGCCGACCGCGTCCTTGAGGACCACGATGTACGAACCGGGAACCGCGGCCGGGTCACCGGCATGCTGGATCCGGCCGCTCGGCTCGGCCTGCGCGGCCTGGCCGAACGTGGTCATGGAAGCAAGCACGGCGATGAATGCGGTGACCGCGGTGACCGCCAATCTGGGTAATTGACGCTTGGGTGTCATGCCACTCCTAGGGTGCGCATGCCACACCGCCATGATTCGACGAGTGCATGGCGGTGTGGCAGCCGCCGGCTATTCCGGCGGATGTCGTCAGGTGCACGAAGGTTCGGACAGGCCATTGGCGAGGTCAAGGCTCCCAATGCCGCTCTCCGGCCCTCCGCGGGAATACTCCCGCAGGTCAGCATGGTGAATACGGCTGAATAACGCCCACTGTCTCCGAGCAGTCCACATGAGCTCGGCAGATCTATAGCCTCTCCACCAATCGAACATTCCATGTCCCGCCGTGACCTCGCGGGTGAACACGAAGGAAAGGAACACCATGCGATTAGGCAAGGGCGCGAAAGTCGCCGGCGCATTACTCGTCGCCTGCAGTGTCGTCGCCACCCTCACCGTTCCGGCCGCGGCCAGACCCGCTCCACCGAACACACCGGCGGCCGTCCTGGCCGACAAACCGGCTTTCCTGCACGCGAGTACGCATGACCGCTTCGTTCAACGGTCGGCGACCGACTTCGAAGGCATGAGGTTCCTGGTCTATGACCGGACCTACAAGGGCCTGAAAGTTGTCGGCGGCCAGTTCGTGCTCGTCACCGACCGCACCGACAGGGTGATCGACGAATCGGTCGCGCAGACCAGGAGCATCGGCGATCTCTCGGTCACCCCGAAACTCAGCGCGGCGGACGCAGAAACGGCCGCCAAAGGTCAGCTGACCTCGGTGAGCGCGGTCGAGGGTACGAGGCTGGCTGTCAGGGCTGTTGGTGACACGCCCCGGCTTGTGTGGGAGACCACGGTCACCGGGACCGGCACCGAAGGCCCCAGCAGCCTCACTGTCCAGGTCGACGCCCTGACCGGCGCGGTCCTCGACAGCCAGGAGCACATCCACTACGACGTTGGCAACTCCGGCTGGAACGGCACCGTCTCCCTCGACACGACGTTGTCAGGCGGCGTCTACAGCATGGACTCGCCGAGCACCAAGAACATGCCCTGCCAGGACTCGGCCACCAACGTCACGTTCTCGGGCCCCGACAACGTGTGGGGCAACGGTGACCCCGCCGACCGCGAAACCGGGTGCGTGGACGCGCTGTACGGAGCCCAGGGTGAAATGCGGATGCTGAAGGAGTGGCTCGGCCGCGACGGCATCGACGGCAGCGGGGGCGCCGTACCGATCCGCGTCGGCCTCCAGATGGTCAACGCCTTCTACCAGGACGGCAAACAGGTCCAGATCGGGCACAACAAGCTGAACGGCCAGTGGATCGGTGACATCGACGTCGTCGCCCACGAACTCGGCCACGGTGTCGATTACCAGACCGGCGGCGGCCTGTCCGCGTGGGGGACCGCGGAGTTCATCGGCGACGCGTTCGGCGCTGCCACCGAGGTGTACCTGCGGGGCAAAACGGACTGGCTCGTCGGCGCCGGCGTCAACCTCCGAGGCGACGGCGCTCCCATCCGCAGCATGTACGACCCGCCGCTGAAGTGTTACGACGGCGGGTACTACGAGGAGCACTACGCCGCAGGTGTCGGCAACCACTGGTTGTACCTGCTGACCGAGGGATCCAACCCGACCAATGGCCAACCGGTCAGCCCGACCTGCAACGGCAGCACCACCACCTCAGGGATCGGCATCAAGAACGCCATGAAGATCATCTACATGACGATGCTGTCGAACGCCTGGAAGTCCAACTACATGACCTACCGCGCCGGGACCGTCAAGTCGGCCAAGATTCTCGACCCGACGGGTGCGCTGTGCCGCGCGACCAAGGCCGCATGGGACGCGGTCTCCGTCCCGGTCCAACCAAGGGAGGTCACCTGCTGAACAAGCGTGGGGCGGCTCCGTGAGGGGCCGCCCCACGGCGCGCGAAGCATCCTTTGCGGACACCTGGAAGGAGCCGGACGATGAGACGGCCAGCCGGCCTTGGCCACATTCGCGGCGATCATCGTCGCCGCCGCTCCAACCACCCCGGCCCAGGCGGCACCCGCCGAGGCCGCACGTCGACTCGCCGTCGATCCCGCCGTCGACTACGTGCAGGCGAACCAGACGATGTCCCTCACGGGCACCGAGTCGCCCGTGCCGTCGTGGGCCTGGACCGGATCGACCAGCGGGCCTTGCCGCTGGACAACTCCTCCACGTACGCGAACACAGGCACATGGATGGCGGCGCCACACGTGGCAGGTGCCGCAGCGCTCCTCCTGGCGGCCAACCCCGGATTCACGCCACAGCAGGTACGTGACCACCTCGTCGACAACGCCACCCCGAACGTGGTGACCAACGCGGGGACCGGTTCACCGGACAGGCTTCTGCACATCGCTCAGGCACCGATGCTCTGACCGCCGACCCGACCGGGGACCAGGTCGAAGCCGTCTCGCGCCGCCGGTGCAGGTGGGCCGGCCCGCCGGGGAGATGTCCAGTGTGGTCACCCAGTCCTCAGTCTGTCGTGGAGGGCGATGACCGCGGCCAGCTTGCGGGCGCGGGGTGGGACGGCGGCGAGTACTGCCTTGGCGGTGACGTTCACGCTTTCGAAGCGCACGGTGGCGTCCGTGTCGTCGAGCACGCTGGTGGCGCACGCGATGCCTTCGGTGATGTCGCCGTCGATGACCAGGCAGCGCGCGCGGTGCAGCAAGATCCTGGCCCGATCGCGGGGCATGTCGGTGTGGTAAATGCCCAATGCGCGGTCCTGAGCGGCGTAGGCGGCCGCCGTGTCGCCGCAGGCGGTGTGCACGTGAGACTCGGTATACCGCAGCCGGACCTCCGGCCAGCCGAACAATGACCCCCGATCGTCGGCAACCGCGGCGGGCACACGTTCGGAGAGCCTGGCCAGTTGCCGCAACGTCGTCACGGCCGCAGGATCGCCGAGGTCGGCTTGGGTCTGGGCGAGCCCGCTCAGCAATGCGCATGACGCACAGTCCGGGACGAGGTGCTTGCCGAGCCGTTCACGGGCCAGGGTGAGGCTCTCGACCGGTCGTCGGTTGATATAAGGCCCGTTGGCCACCGCCCACGCGCGCACCCACACCTGCGCGGCCGGGTCCTCGGACTGGTCTGCGGCGTCGATGGCGGTGTGCCACCAGCGGCGGGCTTGGCGGCGCTCGCCCAGGTTCGACCACGCATACGCGGTGACGCCGGCCAGATATCCCGCGGAGCGCAGCAGTCCGCGCCGATCGGCGTCGGCGCCGTCGGAAATGTGTTTCTTGAGCACGGCGGCGTCGGCGAGCACATCGCGCAGCATTTCCGTGGGCGGTGCGAGATAGTGGCTGGCGCCGTAGTCGGCGATGGCCTGCTGCCACCACTCGGCGCGGGAGCGGCGGCCGACCGCGTCGTGCAGACCGGCGCGGACCGACTCGGCGGCGGTCAGCGCGGGAACGGTGCTGCCCAGCGGACCGGCAGCGGCATCGCGCAACAGTTCCGACACTTCGCGGAACTGCACGTCCTCGCCTCCCGCCTCCAGGACGTGGCCCTTGTCAGCCAGCGCGCGCCGGTATGCCTCCACCACGGGCGCAGTGGCCGCCCGGTCGCCGCGCTCCACATTGGACAGATGACTGTACGAGATGCTGGTGCGGCGGGCCATGCCCCGCATCGAAATCCCCGCCCTCACCCGTGCGGCGCGCAGGGCCTGCCCACTGATAAGCATGCCAGCCTCACTTACCCGAATATCCCGGTTTGAATATGGCTGAATATCACTCGCTCGCTATAGAGGTGACCGCAGCGGACGGACGGTGGTCAAGGGCCAAGTTGCACGCCCTCGTTGTGCACGTTATGGACACCGGCTCGACAGTTCAAGGCATTCCATCCCAGTGATCCCTTTCATTCTCAGGATGCCTGAGCAACGCGATGGTTCTGGGCAACGGCGATGGCTTGCCGGGAGCCCTTCGCAGCGGCAGACGTGGTAATTGCCGGCGCCGGGAATGTAATGCTCCGTCGCGGCGTGGGGCGGCCCGTCGTTGGTGATGGCGAAGATCTCCTGTGTCGCCTCCCGGAACGCTGTCGTGCCGCCCGTCAGAAACAGGGTCTCGGCGTGGACGGCCTGGTGAAGCAGGCTGCTGTGCTTCGGATTGCTTCGCACGGAGGTCTTCAGCCCGTGGTCGCTCTCGCGCCCGCTGCCACCAGGAGCGGGCGCACCGTCGTGGTCGACGCCGGGACCATGACGGCCGCCTACGGCCTGCTCCAGGTCATCGTCGCGCTCCCCCAGAACGGGCCGTGAGCAGACGAGGGCGACCCGCCCGGCGCAGGGGCCGCCCCCCGAGCGCCGGCCCCCCTACCTCCAGTCCCGTCAGCCTTCCACGCCGGTGGTGCGGTCGCGGCCCATCGTGTCCCCGTTCAGGCGCCGGGCGCCAGCCTGAGGACGGCGGCCGGCAGCCCGCGCAACGCCTCGGGGACGACGACCCCGCCGGAACGGTCCACCGCGGCCGGGCCGTCACCCCAGGTGGCTCCGGCCCGCGCCCGTTCGACCAGGTCGCCGGCGAGCGTCAGCCGTCCCGCGGCCGGGTCCAGGGCGATCACGTGGAGGGCGCCGTCGGGGGCGGCGGTGTAGCGGACCGGGTCGCCGACGGGCTCGGCGTGCCGGACCCACGGCCGGGTGCCGTAGATCGCCTCGCCGTGGGCCGCCAGCCAGGCGCCCAGGTGGCGCAGCCGTTCGACCTGGGACTCCGGCAGTGAGCCGTCGGCCCGCGGCCCGATGTTGAGCAGCAGGTTGCCGTTCTTGGCGACGGTGTCGACCAGCAGGTGGACGAGCTCGTCCGGCCGGACGAGATGGCGCTCGTCCTCGGCCCGGTTGAAGCCGAACGACTGGCCGAGCCCGCGCGTGGCCTCCCACACCCACGGGGAGGTCTGCTGCTCGGAGACGTACTCGCGGGTGCGCGAGCCCAGGTGCGGCACGCCCCAGCGATCGTTCACGATGCCCTCGGGCACCCGCTCGTAGTAGTGCTCGAACAGCGCCTGCAGGCTGTGCGGCCCGGCCGCCTTGCCCGAGTCGGGCCAGTCGATGTCGTTCCACAGCACGTCGGGGGAGTGCCGGTCGATCAGCTCCATGGCCTGCTCGAAGCAGTAGCGCGCGAACGCCTCGTCGTTGCGGCGCAGCGTGAACAGGTCCGTCATCGACTGGATCGGCGGGAAGTCGGACACGTGCCAGTCCAGCGCACCGGAGTAGTACAGGCCGAACCGCAGGCCCGCCGCCCGGGCGGCGCGGTCCAGCTCGGCGATCAGGTCGCGGCGGGGGCCGCGGCGCGCGCTGCTGAAGGCCGTGGTGGCGGTGTCCCACAGGCAGAACCCGTCGTGGTGCTTGGCCGTGGGCACGACGTAGCGCGCGCCGGACCCCGCGATCAGCCGCATCCAGGCCGCCGGGTCGAACGCCTCCGCCCGCCAGGAGTCGGCCAGGTCCTCGTACGGGGTGCCGACCCCGTACTCCCGCTCGTGGAAGGCGCGGGCGGGCGAGCCGGGGATGCGGACGGTGTTGGCGTGCCATTCGGCGTACTGGTGGTGGCTGAACTCCAGCTCCACGGGCACGTGCTCGCCGGGCAGGCGGGCGGTCGCCCACGCGGGCACCGAGTACAGGCCCCAGTGGACGAAGACGCCGAACTTGGCGTCCCTGTACCAGTCGGGCACGTCCCTCGCCGGGTAGTCGGCGCCCAGGTCGGGGCCTACACGGCGGTCGAAAAACAGCACTATGGTCCTTTCAGCGGCCGGCGAGACCGGCGGTGGCGATGCCCTTGACCAGATGCTTCTGAAGGGCGAGGAGGAGCAACAGCGTCGGCAGGATGGACACGATGGAGGCGGCCATCACCAGATGCCACTGGTTGCCGTTCTGGCCGAAGAACAACTGCAGGCCGAGCGGCACGGTGCCGCGCTCGGTCACGTCGTTGATCATGATGAGCGGCCACAGGAAGCTGTTCCAGTAGTTGATGAAGGTGAACACGGCCAGCACCCCGAGCGCGGGCCTGGCCAGCGGCAGCATGATGGACAGGAAGATCCGCACCTCGCTCGCGCTGTCGATGCGCGCCGCCTCCTGCATCTCGCGTGGCACCGAGCGGAAGAACTGCCGCAGCAGGAACGTCCCGAACGCGGTGAAGGCCCACGGGAAGATCAGCGACTGGTAGCTGTCCACCCAGCCGAACTTCTGCATGAGGATGAACATGGGCACGACCAGCACCTCCTGCGGCACCATCAGCGTGGCCAGGAACAGCAGGAAGACGCCGTCCCGGCCGCGCCAGCGCAGCGAGGCGAAGGCGTAGGCGGACAGGGCGGAGGCGGCCAGCACGACCAGCGTGCCCACGCCCGCCACCAGCACGCCGTTGAGGATGTAGCGCTGGAACGGCACGTACGTGAACACGTCGCCGAAGTTCTGCCACCGGATCCGCGAGCCGACCAGCGACCCGGGATCGCTGAACGTCTCGCCCGCCGGCTTCAGCGCGGTGGCCACCGCGAAGACCAGCGGATAGAGGAAGGCCAGCGTCACCGCCGCCAGCAGCATGTGGGAGACGACGGATCTAACTCTCATAGTGCACCCACCGCCTCTGGCCGAGGAACTGCGCGGCGGTCACGAGCAGGATGATCGCGAACAGCACCCACGCGCCCGCCGCCGCCAGCCCGAGCTCGCGCGACTGGAACCCGGCCTGGTAGACGGTCATGACGAGCGTCTCCGTGGCGTTGCCCGGCCCGCCGGCCGTGAGGATGTACGGCTGCGTGAACACCTGCAACGAGTTGATCACCGTCATCGTCGTGGCGAAGAACAGCGCCGGCGAGATCAGCGGGAGCTGCACGCTGACCAGCTTGCGCAGCCCCGTGGCCCCGTCGAGCGAGGCCGCCTCCAGGACCGACGGCGACATCTCGTTGATCGCCGCGGAGAAGACGATCAGGTTGTACCCGAACCCCTGCCAGACGCTCATGGCCACCACCGACACCAGCGCGGTGCGCCCGTCGGCCAGCAGGTTCGGCTCGGTGCCGACCATCTGGAACAGCAGCTTCCAGATGACCGCGTTGGCCACCATCGGCGTGATCGCCGGGATGAAGAACAGCACCCGCCACAGGTTCTGCCACCGCGACCTGCTGATCCAGAACGCCAGCGCCAGCGCCAGGACGATGTTGAGCGGCACGTACAGGCCGGTGAAGACGAACGTGTTGCGCAGCGCGGACAGGAAGGCCGGGTCCTCGCCGAACAGGTAGCGGAAGTTCTCCAGGCCGATGAAGCTGCTCCCGCCCAGCATCGGCCAGTCGAAGAAGCTCATCACCACGGCCATGCCGACCGGGAACAGGGTGAACAACCCGAGGCCGAGCACGCTGGGCGTGGCGAACCCCAGCGCGCTCCACTGCTCTCGTGACCTCACTGCCCGCGCGCCCCCTGCTGCTGGATGGTGGCGAGCGCCTCCTTGGCGCCGCTCGCGCCGGTGTAGACCTGGAGCAGGTGCTGGGCCATGAGCTTGGTGACGTCGTCCCAGTTCTTGGTGGTGAACAGCGGCACGCCGCCGGCCACCGCCTCCTTGACCGCCGACACCGCCGCCCGCACGTCGTCGGCCTTGTCCTGGTTCTTACCGACCAGGAAGTTCTCGTACGCCGACTGCTCGGAGGTCATCGCCGGGAAGCCGCGCCCCTCGCCCGCCAGGTACGCCTGCGCCTGCTTGCCGCTGAGCACGGAGACCGCCTTGACCGCCTGCTCCTTGTACGGGCAGCCCTTGGCCACCCCGAACCCGGAGTTGGCCACGTACGTCTTCGCACCCCCGGACCCGGCGGGAAGCTGGGTGATGCCCACCCGGAACTTGGCGCTCTTGATCGTGGACCCGATGTTCCAGGAGCCGTCGACCGCCATCATGGCGTTGCCGTTGACGAACTGCGTCTCGCCCCAGCCCAGCTCCGCCGACCCGGCCGGCACGCTGGCCGCCTTGTTCCCGGCCAGGCCCGCGTACCAGGTGGTGGCCGCGACCATGGGCTCGCTGTCGAGCTGCAGCTTCACGTCGTCGGTGACCGGCTTGGCGCCGTTGTAGGACAGCAGCATCGACAGCAGGTGCAGATCGGAGAAGGACATGCCGAACCCGTACTTGCCGCCGGTGGTCAGCTTCCTGGCGGCCTGCTCGAAGTCGGCGGTGGTCCAGCCGGGCTTGGGCTCGGCCAGGCCGGCCTTGGCGAAGGCGTCCTTGTTGTAGTAGAGGAGCATCGGGCCCAGGTCGTAGGGGAGGGCCAGCTGCCGGCCGTTCATCTTCAGCGCGTCCAGCGCCGCGGGGGCGAAGCCTTCGGGAGCGGTGAGGGGTTCGAGGAGATCGGCGTAGGCGCCCAGGCGCAGGCTCTGCATGGAGACCAGGCACGGCTGCTCGCCCGCGGCGAACTCGGTCTGCAGCTTGGTGAAGTAGGCGTTGAAGGGCGCGGTCCGCAGGTTGATCCTGATCTTCGGGTCCTGCTGGGTGACCATCTTGGCCAGGTGGTCGAGCTGGGCCTTCTCCTCCTCGCTGCCCGCCCACATCTCCCAGTCGAGGGTGACCGTACCGTCGTCCTGTTGGGCGCCGCCCGCCGTGCCCGCCCCGCCGCCGCCGCACGCGGTGACGCCGGCGAGGAGTACGAGCCCCGCGGCCAGGAGTGCCTTCATGGGGGGACCTCCGTCAAGGTATATTTTTCGGGGTCGAATTTATTATTGATGCGGAACCCTAGGCTTGTTCCGGAACACACGTCAAGAGGGAGGACCGCGGATGCGCGAGGACCTGGCCAGGACGGAGATCCTGACGACGCTCGGGTCCGGGCCGCTCAACCGCACCCAGCTCGCCCTCAGGCTGGGGCTCGGCGCGGCGACCGTGACCGAGCACAGCCGGCGCCTCATCGAGCTCGGCTACGTACGCGAGCTGGCGCCGCAGGCGGCCGGGCGTGGTCGCCCGAAAGTGCCCCTTGAGCTGGTGCCGGACGCCGCCTACACGCTCGGCCTGCGGGTGCACCACACGCACGTGGTCGGCGTGCTCATGCGGCTCAACGGCAGCGAGGCGCGCCGCTTCACGGTGCCCTTCGACCCCCGCGCCGACCCCGTCGGGCAGCTCGCCGCCGTGTGCGCCCACGAGCTGGCCGAACCCGCCGCCGGCGGGCGGGTGCGCGGCATCGGCCTGGCCGTCCCCGGCGTGATCGACCAGGCCAGGGGGATCGTGCGCATCTCGCCGCACCTGGGCTGGTCGGACCTGCCGCTGCGGCCCCTGCTGGCCGAACGCCTGCCGGTCCCCGTCCTCATCGACAACGACACCCGCGCCAGCACCAGCGCCGAGCTGCTGTTCGGCGCCGGGTGCGACCACGACGACTTCCTGGTGCTGGCCGTCGGCGGCGGCATCGGCATGGGCATCGTGCTCGGGCGGCGCATCCATCGCGGGCCCGACGGCGTCGCGGGCGAGTTCGGGCACGTGCCGATCGACCCGCAGGGGCCGCCCTGCGTGTGCGGGCGGCGCGGCTGCCTGGAGTCCTACGCGGCCGACTACGCGCTGGCCGCCCGCGCGTACGAGCGCGGGCTGACGCCGGCGCCGGTGCCGGTGGCCGAGCTGCCCCGGCTGGCCGCCGAGGACGTGCCGGGCGTGCGCGACCTGATGGCCGAGGCGGGGGCGGCGCTCGGGAGGGCGGCCGCGGGCGTGGTGAACGTCCTGGCCGTACGGGCGCTGGCGGTGATCGGCGAGAGCCACGTGTTGTGGCCGTATCTGGAGCCCGGGTTCCGGCCGGCGGTGGAGAGCGGCGTGCTGTCGGGAGTGGAGATCATGGTCCGCCCCTGGGACGACAGCGGCCACGCCCGCGGCGCCGCCACCCTGGCCCTGTCGGCCACGGTCGCCGCCCGCTGACCGGCGGCTCGTCGCTCAGTCCGCCAGGGGGCGCAGCACCAGGCACGCGTACCGTCAGCTCGCCGGGGTGTCATGGGAGAACCGTTCCGGGCGGAAGCCGGCGAGCCTCTCGTCCCTCCTCCCGCTGACGATCTCCGACGCGAGCAGCCGGCCGATCACCGGCCCGAGCGTGATGCCGCTGTGGGAGACGGCCTCGTAGTAGCCCGGCACGGACGGCACCGCTCCCACCGAGGGGTGTCCGTCGCCCGGGATGGGCCGGTCGACCACCCGTGTCCCGACGATACGGGAGTCCTCGAACCCGCGAACGACGTGCCGCGCCGACTCGTGGAGCAGCCGTTCGAGCGCCGCCGGATCCTCGCCGGTGTCGATGAGCGCGTCGACCTCGCGGCTGTGGAGGACCACCGAAGCGTCCCCGTCAGGACGGATCGCGACGCGCGGCGCGTGCATGGCCCGGCGGATCGGCGCCTGGGCACACTCGATCCGGGTGACGAGGCCGGGCTCCCGGCGCATCGGCAGGTGCCGCGCGACGAGCCCGGCGACGTGGGCGGCGCCGGGCCCCGCGGCGTTCACGACGGCGTCGACGTCGAGACGGCTGCCGTCGGACAGGACGACGGTCCGTACGCTCCCGTCGGCGCCGGTGCCGACGTCATGGACCGTGGTGCCGAACCGGTGCTCGGCGCCGGCCGCGACGGCCTGGCCGACCAGGCGGCCGACGAGATGGCGTCCGTGCACCCACGCTTCCTCGGGGAAGAACACGACCGGAACCTCGTCGGACACCGTGAGCGCGGGTTCGAGATGGCGGCGTACCTCGGCTCCCGTGCGTACCTCGGCCCGGTAGCCCCAGCCGGCCAGCAGCCCGGCCGTTTCCAGGAGGCTCGCCTCCGTCGCGGGGTCGTCCGCCCAGCGCAGGTGGCCGCCGGGGTGCCACCATGGGTCCGGCCCGATGATCCCGGCAAGCTCGCGGTACGCCGCCATGCTCGCGACGTTCAGCTCGAAGTAGGACCTGCTCGCGGTCTTGGCGCTGGCGTTGACCCACGAGAACGACCAGTCGGTGACCCCTTCACCCGGCCGGCCCGCGTCGACGAAGACCACCTTGACGCCGTGCCGTGCCAGATTCCAGCCCACACAGGCTCCGAGAACGCCCACCCCGATGACAGCAACACATCCAGGCCGCTCCACGCCCCGATTCTCGCACGAACAGGCAGTCGGCCTTGTCGACCAGGCGGCCCTGGGCAGGCATCAGGCTCTGACGGCGCGCCCGGGCAGGGCGGTCGGCTGCAGCTGCTCGTCGCGGACCACGAACTGGCCGCCGACGAGGACGTGAACGAAACCGGAGGAATGCCGGACCGTCTCGGTGTAGTCGGCCTGGTCGCTGACGGTCTCGGGGTCGAAAACGGTCAGGTCGGCGTCGCAGCCCGGCTGAACGCGACCCTTGCGCCGCATCGCCGGGACGCCTGAGCCCACGACGTCGGCGGGGACGAGTGTGCACCGGCGCACAGCCTCAGGCAGCGACAGGACGCCGTCCTCCCGGACGAGCCTGCGCAGCGTCCGGCCATAGGTGCCGGCGGTACGGGGGTGGGTGACGGCGTCGGGACGGAGCGGCCATGAGAGCGGGTCAGGCGCTCCGGAGCGCCACAGGAGGGGGACGGCGTCGGTGGCGACGGCGGCGTCGGTGAAGGTGACGGCCCGCCGGATGTAGTCGAACTGGGCGGGGTCGTCCTCGTCGAGCAGGTGGACGAAGGCGGCCGAGCCGGGTGCGCTCTCGCGGACCCGGCGCAGGGCGTCGGCGTCGGGGATACGCCCATGGGCGCCGAGCAGGCCGATGGAGTGCGGGGTCAGTCCGCGCCGGTGGAGGAGTTCCGGGGCGAGGAAGGCCGCGCCGACGCCGGTCATGCCCGCGCCGTAGGGGTAGGCCTCGGTGGTGACGCGCGAGCCTTCGGCGCGGACCTTCTCCACCAGTCCGAGCACGCGGTCGACATGGCGTATGGAGGTGCTGTTGACGTGGCAGTAGTGCATGTGCGCGCCGGTCTCGGCGGCGGCGCGGACGATCTCTTCAGCGCCGTCGACGGGAGTGGTGGGGTCCATCTCGACAAGTTCGCGGGCGTGGGTGTACGTGGGCAGCCCGGCTCGGGCGGCGAGGGCGGCTACGGCGAGGTACTCGGAGGGGTCGATGCGAGGCGCGTAGCCGACGAGGATTCCGATGCCGAGCGCGCCGTCGCCGAGGTCACGCTCCAACATGCCGGTGATGCGGTCGACGGTCTGCCGCGGGGCCGCACGCTGCCATTCCTCGCGACCGATGTTGGCGAGGAAGTCGGTCGTCAGGTCGCCGCCGGTGTCGAGGCCGAGGAGGACGGCCATGCGGGCCACGGCCCAGGAGGTGGCGAAGCCGTAGTTGAGCGGCCTGCCCTCGGTCTCGGCTCTGCGGTAGGCGGCGGCGACCGGGTAGGCGCCGGCTTCGAGTTCCAGGACGGTGGTGACGCCGTCGAGTGCCTGCAGGCGGTGGCCGGCGACGTCCGTGCTGTGGCTGTGCAGGTCGATGAAGCCCGGGCTGACGACCAGGCCGGTCGCGTCGACACTGGTGACGCCGTCGAGCGGCTGGTCGGAGACGGCCTGGATGACCCCGCCGTTGACGCCGACGTCGCGCACGGCATCCAGACCGGTCTCGGGGTCGATGACCCGGCCGCGGGCCAGGACCAGATCGTATGTCGTCACGCGAGCTCCTTCGTAGCGAGGCTGAACTGCTCAGGGCGCTGGGGCACGATCAACGCGATCAGCGCGCCGAGGACAGTGGTGGCGATGAGCAGGCCGAAAGCGGCGGTGTAGGAGAACTTGTCGACCAGGAAACCCATGAGGACGGGGGCGAGGACACCGGCGATCTGACCGCCGACGTTGACGATGCCCATGCCGGAGCCGATGACGGCGGGCGGCAGGGCGCGCACGGGCATGCCGAGGATGCCCATCGAGGAAAGGCCCGCCACCCCCATGGCGAGGGTCTGGTAGATGGTGAACCCGACAGCGGAGTCGGCCATCAGCATGAGCACCAGGAGCACGGCGGTGACCAGCAGCAGGGGGATGACGTAGAGCCGGGCTCTGTCATGGAAGAAGCGGTCGAACAGCCAGCCGCCGAGGAAGACGGTCGCGCACATGACCAGGCCGGGGATGGCGGACATGACGCCGGTGTTGATGAGGGAGATTCCGCGCTCCTCCAGCAGGTAGCTCGGCACCCATGTGATCAGGCCGTAGCCGAGCATGTTGGTGGCGCAGAAGAGGGCGGCGAACTTCCAGACCGACGCCGAGCGCATCACGGCTCCGAGGCCGAGCCCCTTGTCCTGAACGATGTCGGAGCCGTTGAGGTGGGCGGGCAACGCCTTGGGCAGCAGCTTCCAGAGCAGCACCCCGATGACGACGCCGGCGGCGGCGGTGACCCAGAAGGTGTGGCGCCAGCCGAGGACGAGGATGAGCGGCGCGACGATGAGCGGGGCGACGCCGGCACCGAGTTGGTTGGAGGCGAGCATGGCACCGGCGGCGGTGGCGCGGACGGCGGGGGTGGTGCGTTCGGCGATGGCCTTGAAGGACGCGCCGGGGAACAGGCCCTGGCCGACGCCGAAGAGGGCACGGATGACCAGGAGAGATGCCAGGCCCCAGGCGATGCCGGTGAGGGCGGTGAAGACCGACCAGAGCAGCAGGGAGACCATGAGCTGGCGTCGGGCGCCGAACCGGTCGGCGAGGATGCCGCCCGGTATCTGGCACAGCAGATAGACCAGGGAAAAGGCAGTGATCAGCCAGCCTTGCTCGGTTTTGGTGAGTGTGAAGTCCTCGCCGATGAACGGCAATGCGACGGCCATCATCACCCGATCGACGTAGTCGATCACCCAGACACCCATGAGCAGCCCTACGGTGACGGTCGCCGTCCTGCGTATCTGCGCAGGGGCCAGGGGGCGAGTGTCTTCGGCGAGTCCCATTCACAGACCTCCGGAGCTTTCACGTCAGTGTTCCAGCAACCCTCCATCACGTGACCCGGGAGTGCTTCGTGCAGGGACATGAAGTCGGAGCCGCCGGCGGTGCAATTGCACCAAGCTCGGTCCGCCGACGTTGGCGATCTGTCTCGGGATTCGTTCCCCAACAGGTGTTCCGGAAAGGGGCTGCCGGGACGCGTTGCGGAACGTAACATCGCCCGCAGTACCCCGCCGGCGGGGGGATGCCGCCGCACGACGTCGACGATGTCCAGGGCGTTGTGGAAGACGACAGGGGGTGTCAGTACCAGGGGCTGCACAGGTCGGGGTCGTCGGGGTCACTGGGGGTGTACTTGTTCTGGGCGCACACGCGGGCAAGTTGGGTGCCGTCGACCATGCTGGTGAAGCGGTTGCCGTCGCCTCCGTATTGCAGATCGACTCTGGCCGTCCTCCTCCCGTCCCAAGTTTGGGCCCACATCCAGAGCGGGGGATGGCTGCCGCTGGGGTATCGGGCCCAGTTGGCCGCGCAGTTGGCGGAGTAGCGTAGTTCTACGTAGGCATTCCAATCAGGAACCTTCCACGATGTCACGGTCCGGACCTCGTCGTCGCACAAGATCGGTGATCTGCCGACACAGGTGGCTCCCACACACGCGGGCGGGGGCGGCCATGGCTGGGCCGCGGCGGGGGAGACCGGTGAGATCGCGACGCCGAGAACAGCCGCGATCATGACAGCGGCACGGGTCCTGTGACGCATCTGCCTGCCTTTCGCTTGCTGAGGAATGACGCGGTTGCGCGATCGGCCGCCAAACAGCCCTTGCCGGGCAGTTCGGCGTCAGGGGGTCGTACGGCTGAGCGAAGCCGGTGGCCGTTACGATCACGTCGCCGGTCCCACCCGATCGAGGCTCGCCACAGGCCGGTCATTGTGACCGTCCCGCCCGCCAGGGTGAGGCCGAACAGTATGACCGCATGGGCGCGGGCCCACAGCTTGCCTCTGGGCAGCTCTCTGACCAGCGCAACCTGGTGATTCCGCCGGCCGGCAGGTAGGCCAGGAACGCGCACGCGTGCACGGTTCAGGTACCACGCGCCGTCCCTCTGTCAGGGGAGCGGGCGCAGTCATGCCGGGCATTCCTGCTTGATGCTCCACACGGCGGACTTGCCCCACCCGATCTTCACCGGGTGACGCTGTCCGTTGTCGTCACCGAACCAGATGCGCGTCACTCCTGCTCGCCTGGCGATGACGCGCCACGACCAGACGGGCCCTTCGTCGAGAGTGACGACGTCAGAACCTCGGGACGGCCGCGCGTTGCCGTACTCGAAGTGGAAGTCGATCTGCCCGGTGGCGAGGCTGCCCTTGGGCACGTAGAAGGAGTAGGCGCACGTCTCCTTCCGGAAGTAGGGCTGGTAGCCCACCTCCAGACAGCGGTGCGAGCCGTTGGCGTAGGTCCAGTTCACGGACGTGCCGTTGTCGTCGACGCCGGTGTTGTACTGGGCGTCCTTGCCGCCGGCACACCCCTGGGCGGCGTTGCCGAAGTCGAGCACCGTCATCTTCGGGGACAGGAAGGAGACCCGGGGCCAGGCGGCCTGGGCAGGCGCGGTGGCGATCGCGGTCAAGAGCAGGGCGGGAACGGTGAGCGTCAGGGAACGCGACAAGATCGACATGGCTCTCCAGAGTCGGACCAGGCGCTGTGCGCAGGCTGGGCGGGAGACGGTTCAGGCGGTGACGGCGGAGGCCAGCTCGAAGGTGAGGCCGAGCGGTTCGCCGGTTTCGACGAGGGTCTTGAGGTTGGCCAGTCCCATCGGCCAGGCCCGTACGGTCAGGGCGGCCGTCACGCCCGCGGGGTCGAGCTGGTCGTGCACCACCCGCAGGTGCGTCAGGTGGGCCAGCTCGGTGAAGGTGCAGGAGACACGGGAGGCCTGCTCGGCGTGTGCGTCCGGGTGCCACAGTTCCTGCCAGGTGCGCACCAGTCGATGGGGCGCCTCGGCCTCCAGCACGATGCCGTCGACCATGACCGGGCCGTCGCCGATGCGGCTGGGCAGGCGCGAGCCGACATTCCAGTCGGATTCGATGGTCGCGCCGAAGTTGATGTGCGGGCTGAGCTCGGGATCGGTGAAGATGCGCCACACCTGAGGGGGTGTGGCACGGATGTAGCTGTCGAAGGTGTACGTCATGCGGGGCTCCAGGGACGGGGAGGCAGGCAAGAGGGTGTCAGAGCGCGGCGGTCAGCGGCCGACCGGTCTCGGCCACGGTCTTCAGAGCACTCAGGGCACGCCGGCTGGTCACCAGTCTGCGCGGAGGATCGAACATCTCGACGAGGCCATCGCTCAGCGGCTCACCGCCGGGGCCCAGGACATGAAAGGGCGACCCGGGCTCTCCGGACGTGCCGGCGGGACGTCCCGCCCGGAGCCGGTGTCGAACCTGGCCCTGTTGCCGGAGTGGTCCGGCCTCGTCACGGGCGCGGCGCGCCGTCGACGTGGTGCGGTGGGGCTTCATGCATGCCAGTGTCCGGAGGACGATCTCATCCGCATAGTCGTGAAATAGCGGGACAGCAGGGGTGGTGTCATGAGGGGACACGGAGTTCGACCAGGGTGCCCTCACCGGGTGCCGAGTCGACCACGGCCGTGCCGCCGATGTCGGCGATCCGGCCTTCGATCGACTCTCGCAACCCCAACCCCGCACCACGCGCACTGAAGCCGTCGCCCTGGTCCAGGACGCTGACCACGATCTCCCCGCGACGTGCTCGGCCGTGCACGACAGCCTGGTCCGTGCCGGCGTGCTTACGGACGTTCGTCAACGCCTCCCGTACCGCGCCGGTCACCGCCTCGACCGTGGCGATCGGCAGAACCACGTCGGCTGACTTCAGGCCGGAGGCGTGCAACTGCACGTTCAGCCCTGCCTGGTTGGCGTGTTCGACCACTTCCTCCAAGGCGGTGACCAGGTTGTTGCCGGCGCTGTCGTGCTCGCCCCGGACGTAGCGGCGCAGCCACCTGGCTTCCGCGGCCACGTGCCGCCTGACCTGCTCATCGCTCACCCACCCGTCGCGGACCAGGGCCTCCAGGGTCTGCAGGACCCGGTCGTGCAGGATGCGGCCGTTCCTGGCGCGTTCCTGCTCGGCGGCCAGCCTGGCCACCTGCCCTCGCGCCTCGTCCAGTTCGGCGGCGTTCCGGCGCAGCAGGGAGGTGACGAACCAGGCGATGCCCGCGTTGACCCAGAATCCGATCGTGTGCGGCAGCGCGCCCAGCCAGAAGAAGCCACTGGAGCCCTGCATGTACAGGTAGGCCGCGGCCAGCGGCGCGGTGGCCGCCAGCGCGCCGGGCAGCGTGCGCACGCACACGCCGACGCCGATGGACACCAGCAACATGTACGGCAGCAGGAAGTCGGGGCCCGACCCGCGGAGCGCGGCGCCGGCGACCACCGTCATCCCAACGCCGACCCCGGCGGTCAGCAGGGCGTCAGCCGCGACGAGCCGGCCCGCCGGGGGCCGGCGGCGAAGCCGGCACGCCATGACCACCACGGCACTTGTCAGCCCGAGCACCGCCAGCGCGCCGCCGAAGCCGGGAATGTGCCGCCGCCAGCCACTGTCGCCCACGTAGTTGAGCGCGACGACCTCGGCCAAGGCTCCGGCGCGGAAGAGGATGACCGTCCAGGCGAGCACGGCCTCGGTACGGGCGCCGGCCTCACCGGCCACGGATGGCTCGCTCGGCGATCCGGTCCAGGGCGGCGGCGATCAGCTGGGCCTTGTTGCCTACCTGCAGCTTGCGCCTGATCCGCTCGACGTGGGTGTCGACCGTGGACTTCTTGATGCCCATCCGGCGGGCGATCTGGTCGTAGGTGAAGCCTTGCGCGATATGGGTGAGCACCTCCTCCTCGCGCGGCGCCAGCGGCACTGCCGGGGTGGGCGTGGTCAGCGCCGACATCCGCGCGTGCAGGATGTCGGCCAGCTCGGCCGACAGGTAGAAGCCGCGGGCCGCCACGACGCGGATGGCGCTGGCCAGGAGCCCGGCGGGTTCGCTCTTGGTGACGTAGCCGCGTGCCCCGGCTCGTACGGCGGCCACCAGATCGGCGGGTCTGGCCGAGGCTGAGATCACCAGGATGTTGTACAGCTGCGACAGTTCGGCGATGGCGGGCACGCACGGCTCGTCGTCCCCCAGGTACAGGTCGAGCACCAGCACGTCCAGCTCGGGCTGGGTGCCGACGGCCGCCAGGTCGCGCCCGCCGAGCACGACCGCGAAATCCTCCGACTGTGCCAGGACGTGTTCGAGCCCGTGTCGGATGAGATCGTGATCGTCGATGACCCCGATCGTGATCATGTCCCGCTCCTGCATAAGCCACCGTGACCCAGGAGATGACCTCATGGCAAGTCCCGTATAACAGGGACAAGAGGGGACAAGCGTCGGGTGTGACGGCCCCGGCCTCGCCGCAGCCCCGGACCGCTCGGAGCAGGTCATCGCCGGCGCCCGCACGTACTTCGACAAGGGCGCCCTCGGTTTCGTGATCAGATGACTCCTTGTTCGGCTTGACGCCAGTGGTCATCTATGGATTGATCATTACTGTCATTCGAACTTGTGACCGAAAAGGGCTGTGATGTCAGAACGCTCGTCGTCGACCCGCACGACGTTGTCCCGATTAACCCACCGGCTCCTCACCTGCGGCGCTGCCGTCGCCTTGGCGGCCGGCCTGCTCGTGGCCCAGGCCCCCGCGGCCATGGCCACCGATCTCATGACCGACCTCGGCGAGCACCTCTCCTGGGCCTCCGACGTGGCCACCGCGAACGACAAGGTCTTCGTCTCCGGCAGCGACCGGATCGTTGTCGCCGACTCGCGGGGCTCGCTCACCGGTGTCATCACCGACCTGCCCGGTGTGATCGGCCTCGCCGCGGCACCCGACGGTGCCCGGCTGTATGCGGCGCTGAGCGAGGCGAACCAGGTCGCCGAGATCGACACCGCCTCCCTCGCCGTCACCCGGCGCATCGACCTGAAGGCGTTCGCCTGCCCCTCGCCCTGGTACCTGTCGCTGTCCGGCAGCCGGCTCTACGTCGGCCACGGGTGTTACGCCCAGTCCGGCTCCGGCGGCGTCGTGAGCATCGACGTGGCGGCGTCGCAGCCGGAGCAGACCCAACTGGTGACGGGGGCCTACAGCGTCCCCATCGTGGGCGCCGCGGGGACGACCCTGGTGGTCGGCAGCCAGGGGCTGTATCCCGGCTCCTTCGCCGTCTACGACGTGTCCGGTTCCGGCGCCACCCTCCGGGGCCAGATCAACGGCCACGATCACGGCTTCTCGGCCCTGCACGACCTCGCCATCAGCTCCGACGGTTCGACGGTGTTCACCACGTACAGCACTCCCAGCAGGTACGACGCCTGGGACACGACCGATCTGACCCTGATCCGCAGCTACGGTGTGGAACCGACGTTCACCGGCCGGTCGAACGCGGTCGCGCTCAGCCCCGACGGCGCCTCCGTGGTCGGCGGCAGGTGGGGCGAGACGTCCGTCGGCGTTTTCGACACGGCCACGGGCGCGAAGACCTTCAGCTACGCGAACCCCGACGTGCAGCTGGTCGACAAGACCCTCGTCCACACCGGCAAGGACGTCTTCGGCGTGGTGAAGGACACCTCCGACCGGCTCCATCTGTGGAGAGTGCCCGACGTCGCCCTCGCGATGTCGGAGCTCACCCTGACGGCCCCGTCGTCGGCAACCGTGCTCGAACCGCTCACGCTGACGGGCCGGCTCACGCTCTCCGACGGCTCGGCGCCGGGGGCGCAACCGCTGGTGGTGACCCGCCGGCTGCCGGACGGCACCCGCAAGACCCTCCCCGCGACGACGACCACCGCCGACGGCGCCTTCACCGTCACCGACACGCCCTCGGTGACGGGGACGATCGGGTACGAGGTGCTCTGGCAAGGCAACCCGGCGTTCCGGTTGAGCAAGGCGTCGGCGACCGTCAACGTGCTCAAGGCCAAGTCCTCGATCAGCCTGACGCCGCCGTCCTCGGCCACCGCGCTCCAGCCGTTCACCCTGACGGGCCGGCTCGCCCTGGCGAACGGCTCGGCTCCTGGTGAGCAACGGTTGACGGTGACCCGCAGCCTTCCGGCCCGCCCGGTCGAGACCCTCCCGGCAGTGACGACCACCGCGGACGGAACCTTCACCATCACCGACACCTGGCCGCTCGGCGGGACGGGCACGTACGAGGTGAGCTGGCCGGGCAGCGCTCTCTACGGGCAGGCCACCGCCACGCTCGGCATCACGGTGGCCAAGGCGCAGGCGGAGCTCACGCTCTCCGGCCCCAAGAAGGCCCCCGCCGGCAAGGAGCTCCAGTTCAGCGGCGCGCTGACCTCACCAAGCCGGCTCCCGTCGTCTGTGCTGATCGAGGTCTTCCGCACCGTCACCGGCCGCGACGGCACCGAGACTGTCCAGCTGCCGTCGATCCAGGCGTACGGCGAGCTGACGTTCGGCTTCACCGACACCCCACAAGCGGGCGGTGAATACACCTACACGGTCAAGTGGAGCGGCGGCCCGGCGCACTTGCCCGCGGAGGGCGGCCACGTCGTCGTGGTCGGAGGCGCGTCCGACTGACGTCTCCCCGGCCCGGCCGGGTGGCCCGACGGTGGACGCCGTCGGCCCACCCGGCCGATGCGGAGGGGGTCTCGTATCGTGGCCGGCCAGTGCTGACAGGCCGGTCATCGTCGCCGGGTGCTCTGCGGGTCGTCGGGACGGATCGGAGCGCCGTAGGGCGGAGCCGCACGTCAGACCGTCGAATCAGCCGGGGACAAGACTCGCGTAGCGAGGGTCTCGGGCGCCGGCATAGACCACGACCATCGTGAAGTGGGCCGGCTCCGGGCCTTGGCTGCTGTAGGCGTGCGGGCGGTCGCCTCGCATGCGGAGCGCGTCTCCCGCGGCGAGTCGGAACAGCGCTCCGCCGACGGTGACCGCGACGCTGCCCGAGTGGAGCTGCAGCAGTTCCCGGGTGCCGGGCGGATGCGCGGGCGTGGAGATCTTGTCGCCGGCAGGCAGCCGGAACTCCCAGAGCTCGGTGAAAGGCGGCTGGCTGTCGTTGATCAGGAGCCTGGCGCGGCCTTCGGAGCGAACCACGGCGTCGGCGGCACGGGAGACGCGTCCAAGCTCCTCCGGGGGCTCCACCAACTCGCCGATCGACACACCCAGCGTGGCGCTGATCCGGGCGAGCGTCGCGATGCTGGGGTTGGTGCGCATGGTCTCGATCTGCTGGAGCATGCCGCGGCTGACGCCGGACCGGGTGGCCAGCTCTTCCAGCCGCCAGCCGCGGTCTTGACGGGCAGCGCGCAGGTTCGCGGCGAGGGTGTGGCCTACGGCCTCGGCGGGATCGTTCATGGCGCAATGCTGCCCCAGGGTGCAAAATAGTGCGACTATGACACAAGATACTGGTCGTACCGAGCGTCGAGCGGTGCGGCGGCTGCTCGGCGCCAGCTTCATGGACTTCCTTGGCTCGGGGCTCTTCTTGGCCTTCTCGGCCGTCTACTTCACCGGCGTGGTGGGGCTCGCCGCCGGCCAGGTCGGGCTGGGCCTGAGCATCGCGGGCGCCGCGGCCATAGCCGCCGCGATACCGCTGGGCCGGGCGGCCGACCGCTACGGCGTCCGGCGGGCACTGGTGCTGGTGCATGCCTTACGCGCTGCCGGAACCGCCGCCTACGCCTTCGTCGGAGACTGGTGGGGGTACCTCGTGGTCGTCACCGTCATCACGGTCGCCGACCAGATCGCGACCGCGCTGACCCAGGCGTACGTGGCAGAGATCGTCGAAGGGAACAGCCGGGTGAAGGTGCTGGCCTCGTATCGGACGGTGATCAATCTGGCGATCAGCATCGGCGGCCCACTCGGCGGGCTGCTGGCCGGCACCGGACTCTTCCGGACCATCATCCTGGCCAACGCGGCGGCCTATCTTCTGGTCACCGCGGCCTTCGCCACCCTGCCCCAACCGGTTCGGACCGTAGAGCCCGCCCCGGTCCGGCGAGGCTTGGGCGTGCTACGTGACCTGCGGCTGCTCTCGCTGGCTGGTGTGGATGGCGTACTGCAGCTTTGGCAGCCGATCCTCAACCTCGCCTTTCCGCTGTGGCTCGCCCAGGCGACCACATTGCCGGACGGCTTGCTCGGGGCGCTGTACGCCATCAACACCGTCCTCGCGCTCGTCTTCCAAGCTCTCATAGCACGCCACATCACCAGCCTCAGAGCTGCCCGGCGATGTCAGCCCGTCGCTGCGGCATTCGCTGCCGCCGCCTGTCTGTTGTTCTGGTACGCGGCCCAGTCGATGCCTCTCGCACTCTTCTGTGCTGCGCTGGTGATGCTGACCGCGGCGGAACTGATCGCTGTCCCCGCGGCCTGGACGTTGTCGTACGCCTTCGCTCCGGATGACCAGAGAGGCGAGTACCTGGCGGCGTTCGGCATGGGTCGCTCGGTCAGTCGCTACGTTGTCGGCCCCATCTTGATCACCGGCATGCTCCAACTGGCGGGCGGTTGGACCTGGGGCGTCCTGGCACTGCTCTTCGTCGCCGCAGGCATCATCGCCCCCCTGACCGTCAGGAACGCAGACACAACGCGGTCGGCCGCAAGCTGACCACCATCTGCCCGGCACCTGACGCTCAACCCCGGCCCGTTCCGGCCGTCCTCCGGTGGCACTCTGACCAGCCGGAACGCGAACGCGTGCACCTGATGACACAAGCCTTACCGACACCCCGGATCGCGCCATCCGCACCCCGCCGGCCTGCCGGAACGCCGCGAACCGCGGCAGAACCGCCGGCAGTATCGTGGCGGGATGATCGAGCTTCGAGAGGGCGGTGTGATCGGCTGCTCCGCCGCACGGGTGTGGGCGGTGGTCGCCGACTACGCGCAGGACCCGCGGTGGCGGAAGGGCGTCGAGACGATGGCGCCGTCGCCCGAGGGACTCGTGCGGGTGGGGACGACCACCGCCGAGGTCATGCGGTTCGCCGGCAAGACCTATCGCAACGGCGGCGAGGTCGTGGCCGTGGAGCCGGGGCGGTCGTTCGCGTGGCGGACCACCTCGGGGATCGTCGCCGAGGGCGGCAGGCTCGTCGAACCGCTCGGTGAGGAACGGTGCCGCTTCACCTTCCACGTGCGCGTCACCCCGCGCACCGGCTCCGAGCGGGTGCTGGAGCCGGTGCTCAGATGGTTGCTGCGGCGCTCGATCCGTGCGGACGTCCGCCGGCTGGCCGTGGGGTTCAGCCGCGCTGATTGAGGGCGCCGTCCACGGGTTCTACGCCGAAGCCCCGGACGGCGCTCCTGAGCAGCACCGCCCTGGCCACAGCGGCCTCCCACAAGGCCACCCGCCGGACCAAGCGCTCCATCGCCCCAGTCCGGTTCGGGAAACGATCAGTCCTGACGCGCGAAGCGATCTTCCAAGGTCCGCGGTGCGTAACGCCGGGTGCCGCACAGCCCGTGGCACGCGGCCCATGGCGATCCAGGTCGCGGCCGGCCCGTGCCGGGTCGAGCAGCACGCAGGGAGCTCCTGCCCGTGTGGCGTTCACGAACACCACGCGCGGCGAGGGGCGTTCAGGAGTGGACGGCGCGGATCTCCGTCACGGTGAACGCGTCGACGATGTGCCGGTTCTGCACCAGGAACCCCACCACTCCCGCCACCGCCTCCACGCCCAGAGCGGCTGTCACCCGTGCGCTCAGAAGGTAGACCAGGGGCGTCGACGGCTGGGTCAGCGTGAGCCCGCGGTCGTGGCGGTGCACGTCCTGCAACGCCCTGATGGGGATCGGCCGCTCGGTGGTGAACCACGCCGCGACCTCCCATTGCGGATGTGCCGGATCGGCCTCGGCACAGGCGTGGTAGCAGGCGACGCAGCCATGGCCGGCATGCCGCCCATGGGGACAGGTCCATTGGGCGATCTCGGCCGGGCTCTGGTCGTGGGCGCTCAGGACGGCCGCTTCGGTGACGCGGCGGCGCGCCGGCCGTGACCGGTCCTCCGGCGGAGAGGCAAAGTCGCTGCTGATGATCGGATCCCTTCCCGGCTGCATCCCAACACGTCGGAGCCTAGCGGCGGCGGCCTGTGGAGCCGGTCGAGGGCTTGATGACCGCGGTCCAGTGTCTGCACCGACCGTTCCATGATGGAGTTCATGCGCGGCATTCGGATGCCGGTGAATACGGTCTGGATACCGATTCTGGCGAGATCTCGTCCATGAGAGCGGTGAACTTGCCATCACGGTCTCGAATCAGGAACGGCGGCCGGCAGCCCGTAGGGCGTGCTCGATGACTGCGCCGGCAGTTTCGCCATGCGGCCGAGGCGGGGCTGTCGGGCCGCCTGCCGATCGAGTTGCTCGTCGCTCGCGACCGGCCCGGCCGGGACGACTGGTCCCGGCTCGGGCGTGCGTTCGTCAGAGGGTGCGGCGCGGGCCCGCATGGGCGCGGATGGCGGTGGTCGCGGCGTTCAGTTCCTGCTCGTCCTTGATGGTGCGGTTCTCCTCGTACGTGACCCCGGGTGGCGGGGCGTCGTGGCCGAGCGGGTCGGCGTCCCAGAAGTTGCCCCGGTAGACGACGTTCTCCAGCGGCGGGCCCACGTGCAGCACCGCCGTGTTGTCGGCGCGCGCGACGACGTTCTCCTCCACCCGAACCCAGGAGGCGCCGTAGTCGGTGTAGAGCCCGAAGTTGTACGGCGTGCGGGTGTCCTCGATGACGTTGCCCAGCACCAGCGCCCCGTCGTCATGGGAACCGCCCTGCGGCCCCGACACGTACACGCCGCCGCCGTCGGCCAGCACCTGCATGGTGTCGACGGTCCGGTTGCGTACGATCCGGGTGCCCTCGCCGGGCCCGGCGGTGATCCCGCAGTGTGGCACGTCCCTGACCTCGTTGTGCGCGACGACGCACCCGGACGTCCCCAACACCGCGATCCCCGGCGATCCCGGATATTCGAGCCCGACGCCCCGCACCCGGTTGTCCTCGATCAGCGTGCCGCGGCTGCCCGTCACCACGACGGCCCCCGCCGAGAGCGTGTCGAAGTCGCAGCCGCGCACGACGTGCCCCTCGCCGCCGGACACCCCCAGCCCGGACGCCCCCAGCCTGGTGAACCGGCATCCCTCGATCACCACGTCCGAGCAGTCCTCGAACGTGACGCAGGCGGGAATCGTCACGGAAGCCGTGGGATACGTCACGGACGCCCCCTCGCCCAGCTCCGCCACGCCGACGCCGCCACCCTCGTAGAAGCCGCTGCCGTGATAGTGCACGAAGCCCTCGGGGCGGCTCGGGCGCAACCAGGTCGCCTCGGCGAACGTCAGCCCGCGGAAGGTCACCCGCCGCGCGCCGGACCCGCGTACCAGGGTCTCCAGCGCCGGGGCGACCACCCGCGTACGGGCCGGGTCCTCGCCGGGGCGGGGCAGGTAGCGCAGCACGTGGTGGCCCGGCCGTGAGCGGTCGAGCACGAACGTGCCCGGCTCGCGCAGGAAGCTCGGGTCGTTCTCGATCCTGGTGGGCAGGCCGGGACCGGCGGAGGTGGTGCCCTCCCAGGTGGAGTTGTACAGCTCGGCGGCCCATCGGAAGGCGGGCGTCGCCATGGTGATCACGGTCCGGTCGCCGTCCTGGGCGACGTCCGCGACGGGCAGGCGGCCCTCGGTCCACGGGTACACGCCGCGGTGGACGAACTCCACGTCGCGCGGGCTGGTCCAGGCCAGCGGCGCGGCGCTGTCGGTGACGTAGCCGGTGGCGGTCGCGGCCGGGGACGAACCGGGCAGCCCCTCGATCCCGGCCCGTTCGGCGCGGCGGCCGTCCACGTAGAGCTGGCGGGTCTCCAGGTCGCCGACGTCGGCCAGCCAGACGCCGTCGCGCACCTGCCAGCCCGTGATCGTCCGGCCACCGCTCAGCACGGCGTCCTCCTGGTCGGGGGTGCCGTGGCCGTACGCCTGGTAGACGGTGCCCGAGTCGGCCTCGGTGAGCTCCAGAGGCTCGCCCAGCGCGTGGACGCCGCGCCTGAGATGGACGACGGACTCCCCGCCGGACTCCCTGGCGGCCTCCCGGGCGCGTTGGACGGTGGCGAAGGGGCGGTCGAGGGAGCCGGGCCAGGAGTCGTCCCCGCCGGGTGCGACATGGAAGTGGAACACAGGTTTCCCCTTTGCTGTTTATGGCGTACACGGAGTAATACACCATAAACGAGGGAGGTGCCAATGGCGCGAGGTGTGGCGGGGGACCCGGACCACGGGGTCGAGCTGTTGTGGCGGGACGCGGAACGGGAGCCGCGGCCCGGCCTCAGCCTGGGCCGGATCGTGCGGGCCGCGGTCGAGCTGGCCGACGCCGAGGGCCTGGAAGGGTTGTCGATGCGCAAGGTCGCCGACCGGCTGGGCTTCACGACCATGTCCCTCTACCGCCACGTACCCGGCCGCGACCAGCTCGTGGACCTGATGCGCGACGAGGTGCTGGGCGAAGCCCTCGTCACCGCCCCGGACGCCGCCCCGGACAACTCTCTGGACGCCGGCCCGGACGCCGATGACGGCTGGCGGGGGCGGCTGGAGGAGGCGGCCCGGCGGGCCTGGGAGCTCCGCATGCGGCACCCGTGGCTGGCCGAGGTGCGCGGCTCCCGCCACCTGCCGGGTCCGAACGCGGTCGCCCACTACGACCACATGCTCGGCGCGCTGACCGGCACCGCGCTGCGGCCGTCCGAGGTGGTCGCGGTGGTCGGCCTGCTCGGCCGGTTCGTGGACGCCGAGGCGCTGCTCCTGGCCGAGACCCGGCGCGAGGAACGCCGCAGCGGCGTGTCCGAGCAGGAGTGGTGGGGTGCTCGCGAATCCCTGTACGAACGCCTCGACCGCTTTCCCGCCCTCTCGCGCCTGTGGGAGACGGGCGGCTGGGACGCCCCGGAGGACTCCTTCACCTTCGGCCTGCGCCGCCTCCTGGACGGCGTCGAGGTGCTGATCCGAGAGCGTGACGAAAACCGTGACGAAAGATGCCCCGAGTGTGGCACACCACTGGAATCCGCCCCCTCGGGCCGCCCTCGCGTCTACTGCTCGCGGGCCTGCCAGCAACGCGCCTACCGCAAGCGCAGGTCGGCCGACTGATCCAACCCGGCGGGCCGTCCCCGGGTAGCCGGGTAACTGGGTATGTGGGGGCCGGCGTGGTGGTGGGCGGGTGATGGGCGCAGGAGCCGTGGCGGGGTCGCCAAGCTGCGCGGACGGCGCGGATACTGCTCCACTCGATGTACGGGCCTGCGGCCGCCGTCCACCACGCCGCCGACCGGCCCCGTGCGGCGGGGCACGAGGTGCGCGTCCCTGACATGTACCACGGCCGCGTCGTGGACAGGCCCGAGGCGGGGACCGCCGTCAAGGAGGAGATCGGCCTAGGAACTGCTGCGGCGGTCCATATCCGCGGGCGCGCCGCTGTCCGCCGACGGCCTGGTCTACGCCGGCTTCTCGCTCGGCGCCGACGACGGGCGCCCCGATTACGCCGGTTCCCTGCTGGGCGACCTCTCGGCGCTCAACCACGAAAATCCGGCGGCCCTGGCCGGGCAGCCGTCGATGGCGGCGGCCCTGATCGCCACGTCGTTCCGCTGGGAGGAGGCGGCCCGCGGCGTGCGCGGCTCTGGGAGGACCGGTACACCCGCTGCGAGGTCATCGTCCGGCGGGCCGTCGAGCGCGGCGAGCTCCCGTCGCACACCGACGCGCGGCGGCTGCTCGTCGCCGCCCCCACGCCGCTCTACCACCACCTGGTGTTGTTGCGTACGCCACCCGACCCGGACCTGCCCGGCCAGGCGGCCAGGACGGCCGTGCTCGCCGCTTGGGCGGGCGCGTTCGCCGGCACCGAGCGCCCGTCGATTGAGGGCCCGCGGTAACCGAGGCCTTCTCAGCGTTGGACGTCTTCGGCGGCCGTCCCGCGTCCGCACAGCCACGTCTCCAGTGCGACGTGGTAGGCGTCGGCCAGCCCCGGACGGGGGCGATCCGGCGGAGGAGGGCATGGCCCGGGTGGTGGGCGGACACCCAGGTCCGGTCGATGGCGGTGATCTCGTCGTCCACCTAGCCGAACGGGCGTCCGGCACCACCGGCAGGCGCGGCAGGCCCAGGAGCGGGGGACACAGTCGTTTGCGTCGTCCATCCAGGTCGTGGCCCCCGACCAGGTCGCACGGCAGCGCCTTCAACCGGGGCCGTGCGCGGGGGCGACCCTGGCCAGGAGCGGGTTCGCGGAGGCCGTACGGAAGGTCGGGAAACGCGAGAGCGCGCTCACGCAAGGCGTTCCGCTCATCGATCGTCAGGCCGGCCGCGGCCAGGGGATCCCCATCCTGCTGGCCGGCCTCGACCGTGAGGACGTCGCCGAGGGCGGACTTCATGGCGGTTACAGCCCAGCTGCCATCGGCCAGGACGCCCTGGAGGATGGCGATGAAGTCGCTGCCGAACTCGAGGGAGTGACCGGCCTGGCGTGCGAGCTCGAGCCATGCGTCTCGGACGAGCGCGATGGCTTCGGCCGACGTCTGCCTTCTGTCGAACTCCGGTTCCCGGTCGCCCGACCAGCCGTCGGCGCGCAACGACGTGAGCACACGGTGCACATGCGCCAGGCCCGCGCTCAGGACCTTCTTCGCCTTCGTCTCCAGGCCCTGCTTGGCCGCGTGATCTCCTGCATCGGACGCGGAACGATATGTATGAGGTTGGTCGGTCCAGCTCCCGCCGAGATGCGTTTGCGGAGCTGACCAGGGTGAACGCCGTGGCTGGTGTCAGGCGACAGTGACGATCGCCGAGACATAACGAGCTTAAAGCGAAACAAAATCCGGGATTCGTAATCTCATGCGCAACGTGTACGGGCGAGCTTTCCCTTCCGAAAGGATGATCATGCGAATGATTCATGCACTCGTCAGTCTCCTGGTCGCTGCTCCCCTCGCCGCTGGCGGCGCGACCTCAGTGCAGGCCGAGTCCCAGTCCTCCGCCTGCCCGGGAGGCCATGCCTTCGCCAACCTCGACAATCGGTATGACACGATCAATGATCGAGGCATAGATAAGGTCGGAATCCGCATCGGGCTATCGGTTGATTGCAGCGCGGTCTTCTATCTGAAAGAAGGGGCCCAGGTCGATCTCTGGTGTTATGCCCATGGTCAGTACATCCTTGACGGACCCACCTGGACATACATCCGGTACAACAACGGTAGCGGAGACAAATACGGCTGGGTCAACGACGGCTACCTGCACGGGTACGGGTCGAATCAGTATTGCCCGTATTGACAAACAACTGGACCCACGTCCAATGTGGCGCTGGCCGGCGTCCTTCGGCGCCTGCTTCGAGCGCTCCCTCACCTCTGGGTGGACGGGGCGCTCGTCCTGTTGGTCGTCCTCGTCGAAGCCTGGCCGCTGGTCTCCGGAGAACACCTCGGACTAGGCCGTTCCATGATCGGATGTAAGTTCTCTCTACGTCTATCAAGGGCAGACGCCTTTTGGCGGCGCAGCAGGCACTGGTGGACATCGAGCAGCCGCGGTCGGTCAGGACACGGCAGATCGGCTCGACGCCGAACACCTCGGCGTGCTGGTCGATGAAGGTCACGAGTGCGGGTGTGGCCGGTCGAGCGCGGCCGCGAAGAAGGCCGAGGCGGGCTTCAGGATCTCGTTGGCCCGCCGCAGTTCAGTGTTCTGCCGGAAAGGGGCCCGGTCCCGGACCCGGTCCCGGTCCCTGCCACGCGCCGCGCGCTGCATGCCGGCGGCAGAGGCGCGCGCCGCCGGCATGTCCGGTGGGAGTCTCCGGAGGCTCTCAGCCGATCAGGTTGTAGGCGGCGGCCACACTCAGGTAGGCGAGCGCGGCGAGGACCACGACGGTGCAGTGAACCCGCCCGGCCAGGGTCCACCAGCCCTTGACCCAGGCCAGCCCGGCGGTGACCAGCGTCACCCCGGCCCCGGCTGCGGCCAGGACGGGCAGCGTGGTGATGGTCGTGAACAACGGGCTGCCGCCCAGGAAGAACTCGGCCTGGTTGGCGTCGAAGTCGGCGAACATCGCCACGAGCGATCCGGCGGAGGCCGTGACGAGCACCGCCGTGATCCACGCGGGCAGCCCGGCCAGGCGTGGCCCGCGAACCGGCCGCCGCCGCGCCGCCCGCCCGCCTCCGGCGGCAACCCCGAAAGCACCCGCGACTGCGGATCCGTCGCCGACCCCGCCGGCTCCGCCAGAGCGGCCGGACCCGCCAGACATGCCGGGCCTGTCGGACCCGGTGGACCCGCCGAAGCCGCCGGCCCCGCCGGACCCGCCGGACCCGCCGGACCCGCCGGAGCCGGTGGGCCGGCGGCGGCGGCGGGCGAGGCGTACGGCATGCGCGAGGGGTCCGCCCACAGCCGACAGCAGCAGCACGCTCAGGCTCACGCCGAGCACGCCGAGATGAAAGGTGGGCGACTGGTACCAGGCCAGGCGCTCCAGCGGCCCCGCCGGGTTCTCCGTGGCCAGCAGGCCGTCGGGGCGGAACCGGATGGTGCGGTAGCCGTTCTTCTCACGGAACAGGGCGGGGGCGATCTGCGTCCACTGGCGGCTCTCGGTGGGGCCGAGCGCGACCGCGCCGGTGGTGGTCAGGAGGCCGTCGCCGGCCGCGCTGACCGTCACGGTGCTGGTGAGCGAGCTGAGCTTGCCCAGGTCGGTCATGTCAGCGGCCAGGGCCGTACGGTAGGTGCCGGTGTACTGGGCGACGTCGGGCAGCGGCCCCGGCGTGCCGTCCGCCGGGACGGGGGCCGGGGCGAAGCGGTCGGCGAAGGCGTTGACCAGGGACCAGGCGGAGTCGGGGCCGCCCTTGCCGATGCCGTTGTAGGAGGCGTAGACGCCGATGCCCCGGTCGGGGATCAGCGCCATGATCGCGAAGTAGCCGGGAATGTTGCCCCGGTGCACCAGCAGGCGCCGGCCGTTCCTGGTGTACTCCTGGAAGCCGTACCCCATGCCGGCGGTGCCCTCGGCGTTGCCGAAGTGGCGGCTCTGCATGAGCCGCACGCTGTCCGGCCTGAGTATCCCCCTGCCGCCGGTCAGCTGGGCCAGCATGAACGCGGCCATGTCGGTGGCGGTGGAGCGGAAGCCGGCTCCGTGCGGCGGCATGTGCCCGTATTTGGCCCCTTCTGCCCGGACCTGGTGGCCGTCCTGGAGACGGTAACCGGGGGCCAGCGCCTCGGCGACGGGGCCGGGCTCGGGCTGGGCCATGCTGGAGTGCGTCATGCCGAGCGGGCGGAAGATGTTCTCCTGCACGTACTGGTGGAAGGGCAGGCCCGAGCGCACCTCGACCAGGTAGCCGGCCAGGCCCATCCCGTAGTTGGAGTAGACGGCCCTGGTGCCGGGCGGCCGGATCCGGGGCGGCTGGTGGTCGGCGAGGTGGGCGCCGAGCGGGTGCACATCACGGGCGGTGGCCGCGCCGGTGCCGAAGTCACCGCCGGCGAACCCGGCGGTGTGGGTCAGCAGGTTCGCCATGGTGACCGGCCGGCCCGGGTAGGCGTCGTCGATCTTGAACGTGGTGAGGTACTGGTTGACGTCGGCGTTCAGGTCGATCCGGCCTCGTTCGACGAGCTGCATGACGGCGGTGGCGGTGATCAGCTTGGCCACCGAGGCGGGGGCGAAGACCGTCCGCTCGGCGTCCACGGGACGGCCGGTCTCCACCTCGGCGACGCCGTACCCCTGGGCGAAGACCTGACGGCCGCCCGCCACGACGGCGATCGCCGCCCCCGGGATGTGGTGCTCCTTGAGCTGGCGGGGCACGTAGGCGTCGGCGAACTGCCGTACCGACCGTGCCGGATCGGCCGCCGTCGCGGCGGCGGGGGCGCTCACTGCCAGCAGCGGCGCGGCGACCGCCAGCGAGCACATGAGGGCACGCCAGCGGGATGATTTGCGTTCGAGCAGCATGAGCTGCTCTCCTTTCTGTGGGAGCACGTACGCGTCAAAGGCACGCCGTCACGGCGTGGTCGTGCGGTTCCGCCGTCCGGGGGTGAGTTGCCGCTCGCCCCCGGACCTGTGTCACAGGCTCGTCAGTCGACGCTGAGCAGGATCCTCTCCATCGCCGCGACCTTCTCCGTCAGCTCGCCCAGCCTGGCCTGCACCTCACCCTGTCGCTGCACGGCCTGCTCGGCCAGTTCGCGATATCTGGCCATCTCGGCCGTCAGCACGTCGGTGCGGTGCCGTTCGAACCGGAAGTAGAACGCCATGCAGGCCGTGATCGCGCCGAACAGAATCAGCACGACCACGATGGGGATCACGATGGAACCGATGTCGATCACTGCGGGGTCTCCTGCACCTGATGGGGTCCTTCCTCGTCGTCCGCGCGCAGAGCCGCGAGGACGGTGTCGATCGTCAGGGTGAGCTCGAAGGGCAGCAGCTCGATGTACTTCATCGCCTTGCCGTCGGCTGACAGCTCCAGCCGTCCTTCGATCAGCCCCGCCTTCTCCAGCCGCTCCAGATGCATGTAGAGCAGCGCACGGGACACCTTGATCCGGCGAGCCAGCTCGCTGACGTGGATTCGGCCGCCGGCGAGCTCGGCGAGGATCTGCAACCTGAGTGGATGCCCGACCGCGCCGAGCAGGCGGAGCAACTCTTCGCTGGTCGGCATGTCGTCCTTGGAGAGGGTCTGTCTTGCACCTGTTAGTTCAGTCTTACAGGTGCAAGTGTACGCGTCAAACCCGGGACGCTGAGGTCGGCCACGTCGTGGGGTTCCGGGCGCGGCGGGCGAGTCCGAGGCGCACATGACGATGGGCGCGGCCTGGTGGCCGCGCCCATCGTGAGGCTCGCGTCGTGGTCGAGCGGCGTGATCACGTCTCGCCGCGTCGGGATGTGGATCGCCTTACTTCGGGCTCTCCTACGGCTGGTCTCCGGCCTTGTCGACGACCTTGGCCGTCATCCGTGCGCTCCACACCAGAGGAGTGCCCGCCTTGACCGTGCGGGTCGCGCCGCCAGGAAGGTCGAAGGTGCGATCGGCGACGCTCTCGCCGTACGTCCCCAAGAACTGGTAGTCCTGCGCACTCACGATGATCTCGAAGCGTTCCCAGGTCCCCGTGTACGCGAACGCGACCCCGTGGCGGCCCGCACGTCGGCGACCAGCGGCTGCTCGCCCAGCAACTGGGAGATCGTCCGGAAGATCCGCTGCTGCCTCGTCGCGTCGGCGTCGTCGAACTCCGTCACGGGGATCGCGTCGACGCTCGCCCCGATCCTGGCGATCATCTCCTCGGGTGTGACCGGCGCCTCGGCCAGGTCCGCGCCCGTGACGCCGGGGCCGTACTCCTTCGTGACGAGCTTGCCGCGTCCGTTGTCCAGCGCCAGCTGCTTGCCGTCCAGGCTGTGCCACGTCTCAAGAGTCATGCGCCGGTCGCGATCCACCTCGGGCTCCGGCTCCTCGCGGAGCGGAGCGATCGTCTGCTTCACGTACAGCCAGCGGCCCGGCGACGGCGTGATCTCGTACGGATCGGTCTCGGCGCCCCTGGCCGCCTTGTCGCCCAGTTCCCGGACGCTGGCGACCGGGGCGGTGGCGGGTCGTTCACTGCCGCGTACCGTGATGATGCCCGCACCGACGGCCAGCGCGACCGACGCGGCCGCTGTGGCAGGGGACGGGGATGCCTTTCGAGCACGATGATCGCTGTCACCGGACGCCGTCACGGCATGCGCCGGCCAGGGCCCGGCGCCGGGCGGTGGCTTCGCATAGGGTGACCGGTCAGAACTTGCCGGGCTCGAACCGTCGGACGAAGACGTAGGTGCCGGATCGGCTGACCAGCTCTATCACTCGCCTGCGCGGGTGCTCCAGCATGGTGACCTTCACGCATTTCAGCGTGACCCTGCGCCGGCCGAGGAGCGCGTCGTAGGAGAGGTACATCTTGTCGAAGCCCCGGTTGTTCCTCATCCCGACGCCCAGCTGTGTGCGGAACGTCCTCGAACCCGGCGGATTGAACGGTTTGGCGGCCACGATCGCGTCGGTGGCCTCGGCGGGGCAGCGTACGAGCACGCGAACGTAACTGTCCTGACGCGGGCGACGCGGCCTGATCTTGACCCCCGTCCAATTGCCGATCCCCGCCGGTGCCTTGGGCCGGCCCGCCGCTCCCTCAGGGTTGGTCTGGAGATCGGCGCTGTCGCCCTCCTCCACCGGAGGGTCGGGCATCGGCAGGACGGGCGCGGCCGCCGCGATCGTGCAGGGGGTTGCGACAAGGGCCGCGAGCAGGCCGAATGTCGCCACAACCCTCATGATCTCCCTCTCGACGGGCATGTGAAGCGATTGACGATGGGAGGGGGAGTGTCCCCAGTATGCGCGCGAGCCCCGGCGAAGAAGGGGATGCCACGCCGTTCACCAGGTGTTCGACGGTTCCGGGCGAGTCCGCGCCGGTTGCCAGCGGCAGATCTTCTTGGCGGTGAGGGTCGCGCCGATGCGGGCGTAGAAGCGTTGCGCGGCGACGTTGGCTTCGGACACCTCCCAGCGGACCACCTTGCCGTCGGCGGCTTCGGCCGCGGCCTGCATCAGCCGTTCGCCCACGCCGTCGCCGCGTTCGGCGCCGGTCACGTACAGGTCGTCCAGGGCGAGGTAGTCCTGGCCGGACCAGAAGCTGATGCGCTCCAGCCAGGAGACGTAGCCGACGGCCCGGCCGCCCCGCTCGGCGAGCAGGTAGGTGATCTCGGGGCGGGCGAGCATCCGCTCCAGATCCTCGACGCCTACGGTGATGGCCGAGGACTGGCCTTGGTGTTCGGCCAGAGCGCGAATGAGGTCGTGCACGATGGCGGCGTCTTCGGGCGTGGCACGACGGATCGTGGTCACAGTGATCCTTTCCGGTCGGGTTCAGGGGCGGTGCGTTTCAGGCCGCTCGCCGTCTGCCGGGCGAGCTTCGAGGTGGTCAGGGGAGTCGACAGGCCGTGGCGCCGGCAACCAGGCGGTCCCCGCTCACTGAGAGCCGGCTTGCGCCGCGGGTGACGGGCGGCCGGGCGTCACCAGCGCTGCGACGACCGCGCCGACCGCCGATGCGATCGCGGCCACGGCGAATCCGCTGGTGAAGCCGTTCAACGTGGTCCCGGCCAGGCTTGCGGCTGCGACGCTGGACATGACGGCGGCTCCGACGGACGCGCCGAACTCGTGGAAGGTGCTCACGATGCCGGAGGCGATCCCGGCCTCGTGGGGCGCCACTTGACCGAGCGCGGTCGCCGAGGCGATGACGAACATCGCCCCGGTGCCCGCCGCCGCGACGGCCACGCCCGCCACGACGCTGACGACGTTCGTCGAGAAGGCCGGTGCGGCCATGCCGATCGCCGCGACCGTCAGACCCGAGACGGCCAGGGCGCGCCCGCCCCAGCGGCCGAGCAGGCGCCCGGTCAGGTTGGCGCCGAGCATCGTCGCCAGCGCGACCGGCAGGAACAGCAGCCCGGCCTGCAGCGCGCCGTAGCCCAGAGCGTGCTGGAAGTAGAAGGTTCCCAGGAAGAACACCGCGATCATCAGTGCCGTGGCCATCAGGATGAGGAAGGCCCCGACCGCCACGGGCCGCCGGGCGAGCAGTCGCACGTCCATCAGGGGCGAACGCGCCCGCCTCTGCCACAGCACGAACAGCACGTAGCCCACGGCAGCGGCGAGCACGAGCCACCCGGTGAGGGCGCTGAGCCACCCCCGCTCGCCGGCGGCGATGAGGGCGTAGATCAACGACGCGCCGGCGGACGTCACCAGGATCGCACCGAGTACGTCGAGCCGGGGCCGGGAGGCGGGCGGAGGCGTACGCGCCGGGAGCAGTACGGCGAGGACCACGGCGATCACCAGGCCGATCGGCACGTTGACGTGGAACACCCACGACCATCCCGGACCGGCGGTGAGCAGGCCGCCGAGGAGAACGCCGAGCGCGGCGCCGCCGCCGCCGAGCGCGGACCAGACCCCCAGGGCCTTGTTCCGCTCCTCTCCGTCGAACAGGGCGACCACCAGCGACAGCGCCGCGGGCGACAGCAGCGCGGCCCCGACGCCCTGGGCCACCCGACCGGCGAGCAGCATGCCCGCCGACCCGGCCAGCCCTGTGACCAGCGAGGCGACGGTGAACAGCAACAGGCCGGCGATCACGATCCGCTTGGCGCCCAGCAGGTCCGTGATGCGGCCGCCGAGCAGCATGAGGCCGCCGAAGGTGAGCGTGTAGGCACTGACCGTCCAGGTCAGGGCCTCGCGACCGAGGGCGAGGTCCGTCTCCATGTGAGGCAGCGCGATGGCGACGACGGTGACGTCGAGGATCAGCATGAGCTGGGCCACGCCGAGGAAGCCGAGGATGCGCCACCGGGCCGGGAGCGGCTCGTGGAGCTCTGCCTGAGCGTGCACTGCAGGTTGGGTCATCAGATCCTCCAGCCGATATCTCGTATGTCCATATACGAGTTCCGCTGGTCACTATAAGCCGTATGCGCGCATACGAGATAGGCTGGGGGCATGGCTGCACCTCCTGCGCGTTCCAGGCGCCGTGCCGATGCCGAGCGCAGCATCGCCCGCATCGTGTCCGCGGCACGCGAACTGATGCGTTCGGACCCGCATGCGACCACCGACGACATCGCCCGCGCTGCCGGCGTCGGGCGGATGACCCTGTACGGGCACTTCCGGACCCGGGCCGACCTCATCGAGGCGGCACTGGCCGAGGCGCTGCGAGACGGTGACGAGCTCCTGGCCTCCGTCGACCTGACAGGCGACGCGCGCGAAGCCATGGGCCGCCTGCTGGCGTCCAGCTGGGAACTGGTGGCCGAATCAGCGGCCCTGCTGGCCGCGGCCGAAGGAGTCCTTCCCGCGGGACGGATCCGGGACCTGCACGCCGAACCCGCCCAGCGCATGGCCGACCTCGTCCACCGGGGCCAGGATCAAGGCGTCTTCCGTACCGACCTGCCCGCCACCTGGCTGGTCAGCCTCACCCACTACATCCTGCACGGCGCGGCGAACGAGGTACGCCAAGGACGCCTGGCCCGTGACGATGCCGCCGACACGGTCACGAAGTCCATCCAGTCGGTGCTGGCCGCCTGAGGCGGGAGCCCGGTTCCGGCGTGGGGCGGCGGACTCGCCGCACGCGTGGCCTGGGCAGGATTCAGAGCAGTTGTGCTCGCACGAATCCGGCGAGCAGCACAGCGAAGCCGCCGATTTCGCCCACGATGAGCGCCGCCATGAACGCCGTTGTGCCGCGGACGGGATGGCGGAACTGATTGCCGGTGTCCCGGCGCCGACCGTGAAGGACGTAGCTCGCGATCGCCGCGACGAAGAACACCACGACGACTCCCGCCGCGACGAGATCGACTGCCGCCGGCCAGCCGCTCAGCTCGACGAAGACAGCGATCAGCAGCGTCGCGAACGAATACAGCAATGCGGCACGATGTGCGATGTCCACATAGGGATGAGCCCTGTGGCGCTCCGAGTGGATCATCTGCCGGTATTTCCATACGCCCAGCACCAGGGCCGCCATGAAGATCAGTCCTGCCAGCAGCAGCACGACGATGGTGTCGTCGCCCAGGGGCACGGCGCTACGCATGACGGGCCTCCGGGAAGAGGCCGGGGAGCGACGCTGACCCATCGTGAGAAACGGTGAGTCCGCCGCCGGAGGCGACCGGCGTGACCGTTCTGGCCGACCGTGAACTGACCGTTGCTGATGCTCGTCCCTCTCTCGGCGCTTCTCGTGCCACGTCCAACCACCTTCCCGATAACTCGAACATAGATGTTCGAGTTATCGGAGCCTATCTGACTCTCCGGTGCAGGGGCGACGGCTGAGGGCTTCCATGCCGAGCCTGACAAGCCGCCGCCACCGGGCCGTGCTGGCCGGACAGAACGCCGAAAGCGTTGGCGACCTGGGCGGTTCGTCGCCGTCGCGCCCGTACGCGAGGCCCGCGACCTGGGCGCGCTCATGGTCGGCTTCCGTCCCGCCCTGGTTCGCCTGGCCCCCGCTACGGCTGCGCGGCCCCGGCGGCACTCGCGCCCTGGCTCGTCACCTGGTGCCCCGCTTCCTCAAGGACGGCGATGGCCTGCTGTTTCCTCGGCTTGGGAACCAGAACCAGGTCGGCGTGGAAAGTCGAGGCCACGAATACCGGGATCGCCGCCTCCGCCAGCGGCTTGACGATCGCGGACAGCATGCCGGGAATGTCCAGGCCATGTGCTGTGGCGCCTCCGTAGAAGCCGATCCACTGCTCCGCCGCGTCCATATCTCTGGCCTCGCGGACCACGGTCAGCCCTTCCGGGGCGCGGACGAGCACCAGCCAATCGTCCTCGGGCACCCCTTCGTGCGGCAGATGCTCGACGGCGTATGCGGGAGACATGATGTTGAGGTGCTGGGCGGTGGATGCGTTCATGGGCATGTGTCTATCAGGCGCCCCTTATTTCGACTCCCGTCTATCTTGACGAACGTCTAAGCAGCGTGGGATCGTCGTGCCTGATTCGACATAGGTCGAAGTGTTGATGGCCTCGACCTCACACCGCAGAAGGGAATCCATCATGACGACGGACCAGACCAGCGGCGGCTTCATCGGCGACCTGGCAGAGGCTTTCGCGCCGCCCGCCGCCGGTGGCTGCTGTGGAGCTCCTGCCGCCGCCTCCGCGGCCGGTGACACGGCGGACCTGGCAGAGGCAGCCGCAAACGCCTGCTGTGGCAGCACGGCCGCCGCCCAGCAGGCCGCCCAGGCCGGTTGCTGCGGTCAGGCCCCAGCCGCCACCCCGGCCGTCGAGGCAGCCGCCACCGGCTGCTGCGGATGATCTCCACCATGCCGGACCTCCCTCAGGCGCCCGGCCTGGCCGCCGTCGTGGAGCGGGTGTCGGCGGCGCGGATGCAGGCCACGGTGCACGAACTGGCCCGCGATCGCTACGCCGGGCGGCGCGTGGGCACCCCCGGAGGCAGGGCCGCCGCCGATCGGCTCGCCGAGCGACTGCGCGAGCTGGGCGCCGAGGTCGAACTCGACTCCTTCCCCGTCGCCGACGTGCGGGAGCTGTATGCCACCCCGGTGCTCGAATGGAACGCAGGCGACCAAGAGCTGCGACTGGAGCACCGGCGGGACTTCGTCGAGCACCTCGCCACCGCAGACTTGCCGGACCCGCGCACCGCGCCGCTCGCCGCCGCCTCCGAGGCCGACCTGCGCGGCCGATGGGTGCTGGCCGAGGCCGGAGGCTGGGTGTACGCGTGCGAACGAGCCGAGGCCCACGGCGCGGCCGGAGTGCTGACCGCGCGCGGCACCGACGCCGAGGGGTGGATGCCCAAGATGATCGCCGGACCGGCCCCCCGCGCCGTCCCGACCATCGCCCTTCGCGCCGACCTGCACGCCCGCCTGGCCGACGCGCTAGCCGCCGGGCCGGTGCGGGTGACCGCGTCGATGCCGCTCCGGCAGATCTCCACGGACGGCCGTAACGTGCACGCCCGCTTCCCCCACGCCGGGGGAGCGGGGAGCGGGCCGCGAGTGCTGCTGGCCGCGCACTACGACGGCGTCGGCGACGACCCCGGCCTGCGGCTGCCCGCGGCCGCCGACAACGCCTCCGGCGTGGCCGCCGTCCTGGAGGCCGCCCGCGTCCTGACGGCGGACCCGGCCGTCCGGGCCGAGCTGTCGGTGGTCTTCCTGGACGCCGAGGAAGCCGGGGCATGGGGCTCGGCCCACCACGCGCCCGCGCTGCCGTCCGACACGCTGGTGATCAACCTCGACGGCGCCGCGCACCTGCACCAGGCCGCCTCGGTCGAGGCCGGAGGACCCGCCCACGCGCTGCTGGCTACCCTGGACCAGGCCGCCCGCCTGACCGGCGTGCCGCTGCGAGCGGGCGCGATGGCGTCCGACAACCGCCGCTACGCCGCCGCCGGCCTGGCCGCGATCGGCATCGGCATGGGCATGCCCGGCTACCAGACCCCCGCCGAAACCCCCGACCGCGTCGAACCGGACACCCTCGTGGCGGCGGCCCGGCTGCTGGTCGCCACCGTGGGGCTGCTGGCCGCCCAGACCTCGATCTGATCAGGCCCATGGCCTAGCCGGTGACGTCGAGTTCGGCGTACATGCCGGCCGCGTAGTGGCCCGGGAAGTTGCACAGCAGTTCGTATCGGCCCGGTCGCAGTGTCAGCGTGGTCCAGCTCGTGGATCCAGGAGCTATGCCGTTCCCGGCGCCCGCCCCGCACGTACGGGACGCCTCGCCGAGGCTACCCGCCTCGCTGACGCGCCCGTCCGAACCGGTCACCCGCTGTCCCGGCGCGTGCCCCGCCGGGAGCGGCAGCACGACGACCTCGTGGGCGAGGACCCCCTCGTCGTACGCACGCAGCGAGACCTTGCCGGCTGGAACGCTCGAAGGCTTGGCCGTCAGTTTCATCCGCGTGCCATGCGGCCCTGAGCCGTACGGAGGGCCAGGGCTCACCATGCCTGATCCCATCTCCCCGAGGGACACATCCACCACATGACCTTGAAGCGGTGGCGCAGTGCACGCAGGCTGCTGACGTGGCGTGATCGCCGCAGCCAACGCGGCTCCTCCCAGGCCAAGGTTTGCGCACATGACGGCGCTCATCGCTGTGTAACTGATCCTGTGCAGCCACATGCTCGGCACCTCCGTCGCTCCGCCTCCACTTGAGGCCGGCCGTCCTGAGGCTCTGGGTGAGGACACCTCACCCAGGTCCCCCTGCCCCGACGGAGCCATGGCATGCCCACGCCCACATCAGTCTCGTGGCCGCCTTCGCCCGGGTGCCTCGCCGAGCAACTTCTCCACTTGGAGGCGGATGTCGTCGCGGATGGCTCGGACGGCGTCGATGCCCTGTCCGGCGGGGTCGTCGAGCTTCCAGTCCTCGTACCGCTTGCCGGGGAAGATCGGGCAGGCGTCGCCGCAGCCCATGGTGATGACCACGTCGGAGGCCTGGACCGCGTCGACGGACAGGACCTTGGGGCGGGCGGCGGTGATGTCGATGCCGACCTCGGCCATGGCCTCGACAGCGACCGGGTTGACCTGGTCGGCCGGGGCGGAACCGGCCGAGCGGACCTCGACCTGGTCGCCTGCCAAGTGGGTGAGCCAGCCGGCGGCCATCTGGGAGCGTCCGGCGTTGTGCACGCAGACGAACAGGACGCTGGGCTGGTCAGACATGCACGGGCTCCTTGGCGAACAGGCGGCGGCCGGCCAGGCTGACGTAGACCAGGGCGACCAGGACGGGAACCTCGATGAGCGGGCCGACCACTCCGGCCAGCGCCTGGCCGGAGGTGACGCCGAAGACGCCGACGGCCACGGCGATGGCCAGCTCGAAGTTGTTGCCGGCGGCGGTGAAGGCCAGCGTGGTGGAGCGCTCGTAGCCCAGGCCGATCAGCCTGCCGGCCAGGAACGATCCGCCCCACATGAGCGCGAAGTAGGCCAGCAGCGGCAGCGCGATGCGCGCGACGTCGCCGGGCTGGGCGGTGATCGGGCCGCCTTGCAGGGCGAACAGGATGACGATGGTGAAGAGCAGCCCGTACAGGGCCAGCGGGCCGACGCGTGGCAGGAAACGGCTTTCGTACCAGTCCCGGCCGCGGGCGCGTTCGCCGAGCCGGCGGGACAGATATCCGGCGGCCAGCGGGATGCCGAGGAAGATGAGCACGTACTGGGCGATGTCCCAGGCCGAGACCTGAAGCGCGGACTGCGCGAGGCCGAGCCAGCCGGGCAGCACCTGCAGGTAGAACCAGCCCAGCGCGCCGAACGCGACCACCTGGAAGACCGAGTTGAGCGCCACCAGGACGGCGGCGGCCTCGCGGTCGCCGCAGGCCAGGTCGTTCCAGATGAGGACCATGGCGATGCAGCGGGCGAGCCCGACGATGATCAGGCCGGTGCGGTACTCGGGCAGGTCGGGCAGGAGGGTCCAGGCCAGCGCGAACATGACGGCCGGGCCGAGCACCCAGTTCAGCACCAGGGAGGAGAGCAGCAAGCGGCGGTCGCTGGTGACGGCGCCCAGACGGTCGTAGCGAACCTTGGCCAGCACCGGGTACATCATCAGCAGGAGTCCGAGCGCGATCGGCAGGGAGATGTCGCCGATCCTCACCGCTTCCAGCGCGGTGTTCAGCCCCGGTACCAGCCGTCCGAGCAGCAGTCCGGCGGCCATGGCCGCGACGATCCAGACTGGCAGGAACCGGTCGAGCGTGGACAGGCCGGCGATGACGCCCTGCGCGGGCGCGGCCGAAGAGGACATCGCGGCGCTTCTCAGACGGTGGCAGGCACGTCGAGCAGGGCCGACAGCTCACCCAGCGTCTCGGGAACCAGCCGGTAGTACACCCAGGACGCGCGCCGCTCCGACGTCAGCAGCCCGACCTCCTTGAGCACCTTCAGGTGGTGGCTGATAGTCGGCTGGGACAGCTCGAACGCGCCGGTGATGTCGCACACGCACACCTCGCCACCGGCACGGCTGGCCACGATCGACAGGATGCGCAGCCGTACCGGGTCGCCCAGTGCCTTGAACACCCGCGCCACCCCGGCCGCCCGCTCGGCGTCCAGGGGCTCGCGCATCAGCGGCGGGCTGCACTCCAAGAGCTCCAGAGGTTCCACATCTTCTCCGTATAGACAGACATCAAAATCGATGTCTCTCTATATTGACACAAATCAAAGCCAGGAGGACCCGGTGGAGCTCGGGTGAGATCTCGTACGGCTCCGGCCGAGCGGCAGTCCGCGAACCGCCGTCCTGGGCGGCGACTCAGACCCCGGTCAAGGTGCTGCGGCGCTCGATCATCAGCACGTCCCGCCAGAGGCCGCGGTGACAGCCGATGCGCTCGCGGGTGCCGACCACCCGGAAACCGAGACCCTGGTGCAGGGCCAGGCTGGCGGCATTCTCGGGGAAGACGCCGGACTGGATCGTCCAGACGCCGGCATCTTCGGCGGCGGCGATGAACGCCCCCAGCAGCGCCCGGCCGATGCCATGAGCCTGGCAGCCGGGGTGGACGTAGATGCTGTGCTCGACCACTCCGGCGTAGACCGGGCGGGACGACACCGCCGAGGCGGCCACCCAGCCGAGCACCTCGCCGGAGTCGCTGTCGGTCGCCACGTACCGCAGATGCGGCAACCGGCTCGCGGTGAACCCCTCCCAGCTGGGCGCGGTGGTCTCGAAACTGGCCTGGCCGGTGTCCAGGCCGGCCTGGTAGATGGCCAGCACCTCGGCGGCGTCGCCCTCGCGCATCGGCCGGATCTCCAGGCCGGGCCCGATGGCGGGCTTGACGGCCTGGACGATGGCCGAGTGCACACCGTCGCCGTGATCGGCGGTCAGCGTGATCGTGACGGCGACGAAGCCGGCCGCGACGAGCAGATCCCGGTACTCCTGCACGGTGAGCGATCCGGCGGCATGGCCGATGCGCTGCTCGGCCCGCGGTCGCGCCTGCTCGTCGAGGCCCTGGGCGGTGACGACGTCGCTGACCCCGAACCGGCCCCCCGGTCGCAGCACCCGGAACGCCTCGGCCGGCACCGCCGCCTTGTCGTCGGACAGGTTGATCACGCAGTTGGAGATGACCACGTCCACCGTGTGGCCGGGCAGCGGGATCGCTTCGATCGTGCCGTGCAGGAACTGCGCGTTGGCGACACCCGCCTGTTCGGCGTTGCGCTGGGCCAGTTCCACCATGGCAGGGCTGGCGTCCAGGCCGAAGACCGTGCCGTGCGGGCCGACCCGGCGGGCTGACAGCAGCACCTCGATGCCGTCACCGGATCCAAGGTCGAGCACCGTCTCACCGGCGTGCAGCTGGGCGATGCGCTCCCCGCTGAGCGCGTTGCGGGCCAGGGCGGAGTGGTGGTCGACGATCTCGTCGTGCGCCATGGGATCTCCTCAGTCGCAGACCGGTGCGGCCGGCACGGGGTTGCCCATCACCACGTCGGCGGCGGTGGGGAAACAGCTCACGCAGGCTTCGTTGATCCGGTACAGGCTGGACGTGCCTTGCTTGTCGACCAGTACGAACCGCACGTCGGCCAGGATCTTCAGGTGGTGCGAGACGGTGGACTGACCTACCCCGGAAGCGGTCACGATCTCGCCCACGCTCATCGGCGCTCGCCTCCGCGCGAGCAGCGACACGATCTGAATCCGAGTGGCGTCGGCCAGGGCCTTGAACCAGCTCGCATACTCCTCGGCCTCGGCGCGCGGCAGAGGCCCCTCTGTCTCATCCATCGAACATCGACGATAGTCGATTCATGGCGAGCCTGGAAGCCTCTCATGGCACACGCCGCGAACACCGGCTCGCTGGACGCGACCCGCTCGCCGCGCCTGCCCGACCCAACGGCTTGCGGGCGCACTGCACGGACGAGGATCTGAGCAGGGCCGGACAGGGAGTCGAGCGGACGCCATCGGGGCGGAGGCCGATCAGGCCGTTTCCGGTGACGCCTCGGGCGGGAAGTTTCAGGCAGAGAGCCAGGACGAGGTCGACCAGCCGCCCGGTGGCGGATCGCCCGCCATCACAACCCCACCACCCCTTCCGTGTGCGGCAGCGCGTGGCAGACCAGGGCCGGAGACGCGGCAACCACCAGGAGCAGGCCCAGCGCTGTGCGCGTGACGAAGCTGATCAACAACCACCCGACGGTGGGCGAGCTGCGGCTGAGCTTCGGCGCCCGGACTCTCCCCGCGGCGCAGAGGCCGACCCTGACCGCGTACAGCGCCGAGCCGAACACGCCTGCAGCGGCGCGGAGGCGGGCGCCGGCGGAGCCGACCTTCGGAGATGGCGACCCCGTAGGGAGCCGGTGCCCACGACGAACCGAGGGGCCCAGGCCGCACGAAGGCGGCGAGAGGCCCCGACCAGCGCTGACCGGCCGGGGCCTCTTCCTGACGCGGCCGTCACCTACCGCTGTAGACGGGGAACACGCTGGAGTCGCCGTAGTCCTGGGCGTGCAGGTTCTTCAGGGTGTCCATGTCCGCCTCGGAGATCTCGAAGTCGACCTCGGCGTTGGAGCGCATGTGCTCGGGGTTGGAGGTCTTGGGCAGGGACACGGTGCCCAGCTGCAGCGTGTAGCGGATGCACAGCTGCGGGACGGTGACGCCGTACTTCTCCGCCATCGCCGCCAGCTCGGCGTTCCTCAGGATCTCGCCGTGCGCGATGGGCGAGTAGGCCTCGACGAGGATCTGCCTGTCCGCGCAGTACGCCAGGAGCTCGGTGGGCGTGTTGCCGGCGTGCACCAGCAGCTGGTTGACGTGCGGCGTGACGGTCGCGCCCCGCAGGAGGCTCTCCAGGTCCTGTTGCAGAAAATTCGAGACGCCGATCGAGCGGATCCTGCCCGCCTCGTGTGCCTCCTCGAGCGCGCGCCAGGCCTGCCGATTGCCCTCGGCGTAGTCGTCGCCGCGGAAATCGTCCCACGGCTGCGGACTGTGGATCAGCATCAGGTCGACGTAGTCGAGCCCGAGCTTCTCCAGCGACCCGTCGATCGCGGCGACAGCCCGGTCGTGGTCCTTGATCTCCGCGGCCAGCTTCGTGGACACGAACAGCTCGTCGCGAGGTACGCCCGCCGTGCGCACGCCCTCGCCGACGCCGCGCTCGTTGCCGTAGGCCTGCGCGGTGTCGATGTTGCGGTAGCCGATCCCGACCGCCTCGCGGACGGCTCCGGCTGCCTGGTCGTCGTCGATGAACCAGGTGCCGAGGCCGAGCCTGGGGATCTGGACGCCGTTCGACAGGGTGTAGGTCTCGTTCAGGATGGTCATGCGCTCGTTCCGTTCTTCGGCAGCGAGCCGTACGCCTCGTCGGTGACGGGCTTGAGCCATTCGTTGCCGAGGTTCTCGCCGGGGGTGATGAAGGCGACGTGGGAGAACCACGCCTCGGCCTTCGCCCCAGATGTGCCAGTTGTTGCGACAGCCCGGCTCGAAGCTCACGTCGCTGACCGGGACGCTGCCGTCGGCCGGCGGGGCCAGGTGGCTCTGGCCGATGAAGTGCCGCGCGTAGGCGTCGTCGGGCTCTCCGAGCGGGAAGAGCTGGTCGAACTGGGTGTCAGCCACTCGTGGTTACTTCCCAATCTCATGCGTACGCCACTCCGGTCGCGGTGTCCGACCAGCGGGTCCGGAACGGTGGGGGGTGAACGCCTGCTGCGTGGCTTGCGCCGGTACGGCCGCAGACGGGTGGCGCTGACCGCCATCACGCGTGCCGCCGCCCGGCGCCTTCTCGTCCCGGAGGGGTGGGCCCGGACCGGACGCGGCCGATGCGGAGGGTGGCCAGGTCCGGGAAGCCGGAGGTGTGCCAGGTGGCGCCGGTAGGAGTGACGGCGAACGCTTCTACGCCGGAGAGCCCTTCGATCCAGGCCCGGGCCGCCATGCCCATCGCGAAGGCGGCGGTGGCGTAGGCGTCGATCATGGTGAGGCCGGTGCCGGTGAGGGTGATCGAAGCCAGGTCCAGCGCGGGCCGGCCGGTGTGGGGGTTGGTGATGTGCGGCCCGCGTTCGGCCGTGCCGGAGGTCGCCACGGCCAGGTCGTCTCCGGCGATCACCGTGGCGGTCGTCCCCGGGCACAGTGGGTGGGCGACCGCGATCCGCCACGGCCGGTCGGGCGCGGGTCTTCCTGCGCACTGGAGGTCTCCGCCGCCGTTCAGGCAGTGATTCACGGCTCCGCAGCGGGTGAGGATGCGTGACGCCTGCTCGATGGCCCATCCTTTGACCAGACCGGACGGGTCGAGGCGGCCCGAGGGGCGGGTGGTGAAGTAGCCGCCGGACACCTCCGTCACCGACGTGCACAGTTCGAGGACGTCGGCCACTTGCGGCGGGCAGTCGTCCAGGCCGATCTCGCCTGCGTCCAGGCGGCTGACGGGGCTGTCCGCGCGGTAGGTCGAGAAGACGGCGTCCACCTGGTGCAGCCAGGCGACGGCCTCGGCCACGGCGTGCCGCCCGTCGCCGAACGGGGGGCGGAGGTCGAAGGAGAAGACCGTGCCCATGACGTGCTCGACGTGTCGCATCACAGGCCGGCCCGGTCCAGGGCGCTCTGCAAGGATCGGACGTAGCCCTCGCTGGTGTACGTGGCCCCGGAGACAGCGTCGATCTGGGCCGATCCCGCGGCCAGGGCCTCGTCATTGAGCGTCGGCAGCGCCTGGCTGTTGATGGCGATGTCGCGATGATTGCCGTCGGGGGCCTGGAGCACCCGGATGCCGGCCATCTTGCCGCCGGCCAGGACGAGCTCGATCTGCACGGGCCCCCAGCGAGTGGTGGCGACGTCACCTGTGACGACCTTGTCCCCGCCGGTGGCGCCTGCGACGGCGCCCGGCCCGGTCCAGGTGCCGTTGACCTGCGGGTTGGTGACATCCTGCCGGGCAATCGAAGCGCTGTCTGCCTTCTCGTTCTCGTCCTCGCTGTCGTCGCCCACGTCCTTCCGCCGGCGGCCGGAGGGAGGCTCGCCGGCGCTCGACGGCGGGGCGGTGGCCTGGGAGACGGCGGACGGCGGGGACGCCACCGCGGTGAGCTCGTGCGGCTTGAACGACAGGAGCAGCACCAGGCCGACGGCGGTGACGAGGACGGCGAACATCGCTCTGCGCATGGGGATTCCTCAGAACTCGAACGACTCATGATGGATGTGGCGATCAGGTATTCCGGCGGCGCGCAGGGCGGACACCGCCGCGCCGGTCATCCCGGTGGGGCCGCACACGTAGACCTCGTGCCGCGCCAGCTCGGGCACCAACCGTGCCAGCACCTCCGGCGTGAACGGATCTCCGACCTGGTCGCGCGGGCCGACGCAATAGTGCAGGGCCGCCTCACGCCGGCCGGCGATCTCCTCCAGCTCCGTACGGAACACCAGATCCTCTTCGCTGCGTGCGCGGTAGAGGAGGGTGAGATCGCCGGGCGCGGCGGGGATCGACTCGAACAGGGCACGCAGCGGGGTGATGCCGACCCCGCCCGCCACGAGCAGCACCTTGCGCCCGTGGCGTCGCCGGCCAGGGGTGAACGCGCCGCTGGGGCCTTCGGCGACGACCCAGGTACCCGGTCGCAGACGAGCGAGACGTCTGCTCTGGTCTCCCAGGTCCTTGACGGTGATGCGCAGTTCGTCGGGCTGGGGGACGGCCGACAGCGAGTACGGGTTGGCTGACCACCACAGATCCCTGGTGAGGAACCGCCATCGGAAGAACTGACCCGGCTCGACCCTCAGCCTGTCCAGGCGGCGGCCGGAGAGGTAGACGGAGACGACGCCCGGCGCCTCCGGCTCTACCCGGTCGACCCTGAGCCGGTGCCGCAGCGCCTGGCGGATCGGAGTGAGGAACCGGTACCAGGCGAGCGCGGCCGCGACCCCGAGATAGAGGGCGTACCAGGCGGCGCGGGCGACGGGCGAGCCGACGAACTCGCTGCCGGTCGACAACTGGTGCCCGAAGGCCAGCCATGCCGCCAGATAGGTGTAGAAGTGCAGGTGGAACCAGGTTTCGTAGCGCAGGAGCGGCCGGATCGCGCGTGCCGAGATGATGCCCACGCCCACCAGGAGCAGTACGGCCACCGTGGCCGCGAGCACGTCGGGGTACGACAGGTTCAGCGTCACCGTCTCGCTCGCCACGTCGGTGCCGTCCGCCACGGCGTAGCCCCAGATGATCAGCAGCGTGTGGGCCGTCGCCAGTGCGACCACGTAGCGACCGCCCATCGCGTGCCAGCGGGCGAGGCGATCGGAGCCCACGCCGCGCTCCAGCGGCGGGACCCTGGCCATCAGCGCGAGCAGCACGGCGATCCCGTATGCGGCCAGCAGACCGGTGATCCGGCCGGCCCCGCTGAGCCAGTCCCCGAGGCCGGCGACACGTGGGGTACCGCACCACCACAGGCCCAGCACGGCCGGCACCCCTGCGGCGATGACCGACAGGACGGCGGCGGGATGGGCGCGGACGGCTCCGCGCCGCCCTGTCCCTGTCCCTGCCCCGGTCGCGACTCGTCCGGCCGAAGCGATGCTCACGATCGTCCCCCTTGGGCGGAGTTCCTTCTCCATCGCGAGCACACTGCCAGCCGAACTTCTCTGTTCCCTCTGAACGAGGCATATCTCCGCCTTTCAGAGGGTTCTCATAGGTGAGACAGACGGTCCGCAGAGCGGACAGGGGGATCCTGATAGACACCATGCAAGCCAGTGCCCGTGAACTTCCCGAACTGCGCCGCGCCGACGGCGCGCCCGTTCGCGTGCTCGTCGTCGAGGACGAACCCGACCTCGCCGAGGTGCTCGGCACCGTGCTGCGCGAGGAGGGCTGGCAGGTCCGCACCGCGGGCGGTGGTGCCGTCGCCGTGAACGTGGCCCGTGAGTTCCGGCCGGACGCGGTGCTGCTCGACATCATGCTGCCCGACCTGGACGGCCTGGAGGTGCTGCGTCGCCTGCGGGCGGACGCGCCGCAGGTGTGTGTGCTGTTCCTCACCGCCAAGGACGCGGTGGAGGACCGGATCGCCGGGATCACGGCAGGCGGCGACGATTACGTCACCAAGCCGTTCAGCCTCGCGGAGGTCGTCGCCCGGTTGCGCGGCCTGCTGCGCCGAGCCGGCATGGCCCAGATCGCCGCGGGGAACCGGCTGGTCGTCGGCGACCTGACCATGGACGAGGACGCCCGGGAGGTGACCCGCGCGGGGGAGCTGGTGGAACTCACCCCGACCGAGTTCGAACTGCTGCGTCTCCTCCTGCGTAATCCGCGCCGGGTGCTCAGCAAGGCCCAGATCCTGGACGAGGTCTGGTCCTACGACTTCGGCGGCCAGGCGCACGTGGTGGAGCTCTACATCAGCTACCTGCGCAAGAAGATCGACTCCGGGCGCACGCCGCTGATCCACACGGTGCGGGGCGTGGGTTACGTGCTCAAGCCATCATGAGGCCGCACACCCTCCGCGGCCGGCTGATGGCCGGAGTGCTGGTCCTGCTCGCGCTGGCCTGCGCCACGATCGGCGTGGGCACCTCGATCGAGCTGGAGCGCTTCCTGGTGGACCGGCTGGACCAGCAGTTGTCCATGGCGGCCGGCCGGTTCGCCGTCACACTGGAGCACCGCCGGGAGGAGGAGCGCGAGCGCGGCGACAGCCGTGGTCAGTCGATCGGCACCCTTGGCGTGCGCATGGTGAACGGCCAGGTGATCAACGCAGCCGTGGTCCGGTCCCGCAGCGCGGACGACGCCGAGTCCAGTCTCTCCGCCCAGGACGTCGCCGCCTTGGCCGCCGTACCGGCGGACGGGCGCGGCCACGCCGTAGAGCTGTCCGAGCTGGACGACTACCGGGTCATGGCGACCCGGGGCAAGGACGGCGACGTGCTCATCGACGGGCTCCCGATGGAGGGAGTCGAGGCCACGGTGCACCGGCTGATCTTGGCTGAGTTGGTGGTGTTCGCCGTGGTGATGGCCGCGGCGGGGACGGCGGGCGCGCTGTGGGTGCGGCTGTCCCTGCGGCCGCTGCAGCGGATGGCTGCCACGGCGCAGCGGGTCAGCACGCTTCCGTTGTCCAGCGGTGAGGTGGCGCTGCCCGACCGCGTACCGGTTGAGGACCAGCGTACGGAGATCGGCCGGCTGAGCGAGGCCTTCAACCGGATGCTCGGGCACGTAGCTGATGCGCTCACCCGGCGGCACGCCAGCGAGCAGCGGATGCGGACCTTCGCTGCCGACGCCGGCCATGAACTGCGAACCCCTCTGGCCACCATTCGGGCTCACACGGAGCTGGCTCGCCGTCATGCCGCCGAGTTGCCGGCCGCGGTGGGGCACTCCTTGGAGCGGATCGAGGCCGAGTCGGCACGGATGGGCACGCTCGTCGACGACCTGCTGTTGCTCGCCAGGATCGACGCGGGACGGTCGCTGGCCCGCGAGGAGGTCGACCTGACCCGCGCGGTGATTGACGCGACCGGCGACGCCCGAGTCTCGGCCCCCGACCACCTCTGGCGACTGGAACTGCCGGAAGACCCGGTGACCGTGATCGGCGACGCCGCGCGTCTGTACCAGGTGGTGGTGAACCTGCTCGGCAACGCCGCCCTCCACACCCCTCGGGGCACCACGGTGACGGTATCCGTGCGCGTCCTGTCAGGGGAGGTGGAGCTGACCGTGACCGACGACGGGCCGGGCATCCCCGAGGAGATCCAGCAGGAGCTGTTCGAACGGTTCGTCCGCGCCGACAAGGGCCGCTCGCGTGCCCTGGGCGGCAGCGGGCTCGGGCTGGCCATCGTCAAGGCCGTGACCCTCGCCCATGGGGGAGCCGTGTCCCTCCAGAGCCGGCCAGGCCGTACCGCCTTCCGCGTGACTCTCCCTGCCACCGCGAGCCGTTCCGAGGCCGGACCGCAATAGATGGTCGAGCGAGCTCGACGACACGCTCGCCGTGGCCACCCTCTACTGGGCCACCAGCAGCATCGGTTCAGCTCCGTTGCTGCTGATGAGGGTCAGGCCAGGGCCCTGCGGATGATGTCGGCGCTGGTGAGAGGGTCCATCGCCAGGCCCTGATGGTCGCCGGGGAACACCAGCGGCACAGTGCCGAGCCGGTCGGCCAGCGCCTTGGCCGACAGAGCGGGAACGCCGTCGCCGGAGGCGGCCCCGACGCCGACGAAGATCGGAACGGAACCGGAGCGCAGAGCGGCGACGTCCGGCTCGAAGCGCAGCACGGGCAGCAGGACGTGGCCCAGGAAGTAGTCGAGGTTGCCCTGGATGCGGCCCATCATCTCCAGCGCTTCGGGCGGCATCCGGGAAGGGTCGGGCATGGCGGGCGGCGGGGCGTCCGGCCCGTCGACGGTGGCGATGAACTTGCCCATCGCCGCGCCGGCGCCGTGGTCGCGGTAGGTGTCGTGCACGTCCTGGAACGCCGCCCGCCACCGGTCGTGGTCGGGCAGCAGTTCCGGGAGCGGCGGCTCGTGCACGACGAGGGCGCGCACCTGCTCGGGGTGGCGGGCCGCCAGTTCCAGGGCGGTGAGCGCGCCGCCGCTGTTGCCCAGCACGTAGGCGGGTTCGTCGGTCAGGACGGCCAGCAGCCGGGAGGCGTCGGCGGCGAAGACCGTGACGTCGGTGTCGGCGGGTGGCCCGGTGAGGGGGCTGCGGGACAGGCCGCGCTGGTCGTAGGTGACCACGGTGTAGCGGTCGGCCAGCATGGCTGCCAGCCCGGCCAGCGCCCCGGCGTCGGCGGGTGCGCCGGGGATCATCAGCAGAAGCGGCCCGGCCCCCCGCACCTCGTAGTGCAGACGCGCACCGGGCACCTGGAGCGTCCTGGTCTCGGCCTTGATCTGGACGTCGTTCATGAGGGTTCCGTTCTCGGTCGGTGAGGGTGAATCAAAGGGGGATCAGACAGGCCGGTAGGTCAGGTCGAGGACGCCGTTGGCGAAGGCGGCCGACCGGGTCAGCTCCAGCGGGACGGGCGGGGTGCCCTCAGGGAACAGGCGCATGCCGGTGCCGAGGACCAGTGGGTGGACCAGGAGCCGCAGTTCGTCCAGCAGACCGGCTGCCAGCAGGGCGCGGACCAGGCTGATGCTGCCCGACAGCGTGATCGTGCCGCCGGGCTGGTCCTTGAGTTCCTTGACCGCCGCGATCGGGTCCCCTTCGATCAAGGTGGAGTTGTTCCAGGTGACCTGGGTCAGGGTCGTGGAGGCCACGACCTTGGTGATGCCGTTGATCGCCTCGGCCATCTCCCCGTTCTGGTGCGGCCACACCGCGGCGAACGCCTCGTAGGTGACCCGGCCCATCAGCAGCGTGTCGGCCTCGGCGTACATGCCGCCCACCGCCGCGCCCATCTCCTCGCTCAGGTACGGGAAGTGCCACCGCTCCGGTGCCTCCACCACCCCGTCCAGCGAGACGAACAGCCCAGCTACGATCTTCCGGCTCATTTCACGAACTCCTGACCAGGTAAAACGATATGTGGACGGCATCCACATCTGAAGGCGAGAGGAGTATGGCATACTTTTGTGGACGCCGTCCACATGAGAGGTTCCGGCCATGCCCGAGCGCCCCGGCAGACCCACCCGCGACACCTACCGCCACGGCAACCTGCATCAGGCGCTCGTGGAGGTGGGCACCGAACTGGCCCGCGCCGGAGGCCCGGACGCGATCACCCTGCGCGAGGTCACCCGGCAGGCCGGGGTCGCCCCCAACGCCGCCTACCGGCACTTCCCCAACCGCGACGCCCTGGTGCAGGCGGTCTCACTCCGAGCCATGGCCGAACTCGCCCACGCCATGGAGGAGGACCTCGCCGCCCTCGATCCGACCGGCGACCCAACCCGGACCGCCCTGGCCCGCTTCCGCGCCGTCGGCACCGGCTACCTGCGCTTCGCCCGCACCGAACCCGGCCTGTTCCGCGTCACCTTCTACGTCCCCGACGACATGACCCGGGCCCAGGTCCCCGCCTCCGCCGGACCAGGCGGCCTGACCCCGTTCCAGTTGCTTGGCGCCGCCCTGGACGACCTGGTCTCCTGCGGCCTGATGTCCCCCGAACGCCGTCCAGGAGCCGAGTTCCTGGTCTGGTCATGCGTCCACGGCCTGGCGGTCCTGCTCATCGACGGCCCCCTGCGCGGACTCCCCGACGAACTCGCCGATCCAGCCGTGCACGACCTGATCGACCTCATCGAAAAGGGCCTGCGACCAGACGCCACGTAGTGCTGCGTCAGGTCCGCCGGCGAAACTGGCGCGGCGGGAGGCTGCGACTCGGCGTCGGGCGACAGCCGGGTCCCGACGCTGCGTCACGTCGAGTTCGGGCAAGAGCCGGCATTTCCTACTGAAGCACCGCCCGCTGCCCGAACGGATCCCACTTCACCACGACGACCCCCTTGTATCGCTCTGCGAGTCTGTGGCGCAGATCTTGGTCGAAGGTGTTCGTCTCGACGACGACCCGGTTGGCCTCCTCGTCGATCCACCCCGCAAGGGTGGCGGGCTCGTCCTGCAGCTCATCCGCGTGGAACACGCGGCTCAGCGCCGCTTGACTGTTCGCCACCCGCCGCACCTCCGGCACGATGTCGAACCTGACCTGTCTCCCCTCGGACCAGTACGCCCCCGAGAGCACCGCAGCGGCCAGCGCGCGTCCTCGCGCCGTGACGTAGGGGGCGACGAGCCGGTACGGTCCGCCATGGGCGATGTACGGCGGAGCAAGGTCGTCCGGATGCGCCTCGGCCCGCTGCTCCGCCAGTAATTGCGCTCGGTTGAAGGGCTCGATGCCCTCGTAGGATCTGAGCATCACAGGGGAGACGGGCTCGTAGTACACCTCGGCCGCGTCTGTAGTGGCCGGCTGGATAACCACGCGCAGCTCACCGGGCAGGAACAAGGGCGCCGCCGTGACGGCGTAGACCAGGAGCAACATGAAGATCATCCTGAGGCGCATGCGCGCAGAGTGTAGCGGGGGCCGCACCGCCGTTACTGAGCTCTTTTCCTCCGGGGGCATGGGTGGTGCCGCGCACGCCCGGTCGGTGTGACGTCCGGCTCGGGGCACGTCAAGCTGACGCTTCCGGCGGAGCCGTACGACGTCGGGACCACCACGAAATCCGGGAAGACGAACGTCACGGTGACCGACGACCCCGGCACTCCCCGGAAGATCACCGTCACCAGGGCGGGTTCCGCGTCACGTCTGCTGTCCCGGGTGCGGTGTCCTGTGTCCAGCGGCGGCGGTAGTCGCCGGGGGTGGTCCCGTACTGCTGGCGGAAGGCCAGGTGGAAGCCCACCGTCGAGTGGTAGCCGACGCGTTCGCCGATCCGGCTGTGGGGGAGCGTGGTCTCGCTCAGCAGGCGTGCGGCTTCCTGCATGCGGCGGGCGGTCAGGTGCCGGATCGGCGCCTCGCCGACCAGTTCGCGGAAGGTCGCCGCGAACGCCGAGCGCGACATCCCGGCCTGGGCGGCCAGCGACTCGACCGTCCAGGGCTCGGCGAACCTCGTCTGTACGGCGTGCAGCGCCGCCCCGATCGCCGGGTGACGCAACGCCCGCAGGACCGGCGAGCCCTCGGCCATCTCGCCCACCGCGGCCCGCAACGCCAGCACGAAGACCAGCTCGAAGGCGCGCAGGGCGACCAGCGTCGCGCCGGGTTCGGCCAGGTCCCATTCGCCGGCCAGCCGTCCTAGGATGCCGCCGAGCAGCCCGTGACCTTCCAGCGTGGCCCGGTCGAGCACCAGGACGGGTGGCAGCGCCCGGTAGATCGGCGAGCCGGCGGCCCGGTCGTAGTGGAGCCCGCCGCAGAGCAGGACGGTCCGCTCGCCGGGCCCGCCCAGCTCGACGGTGCGCACGCCGCCCTGCGGCCGCTCGGGCAGCACAGCCGCCAGCGGCACGGCGGGACGCCCCGGCCGGTCGCCCAGCCGGTGGGCGCTGCCGTGCGGGAAGACGGCCAGGTCCCCGGCGTGCAGCAGGACGGGCTCGGCGCCGGGCAACTCGACGGCACATGTGCCCTCGTGCACATAGTGCAGCAGCGCGCAGTCCTCGGCCTCGCCCGCGACGCCCCAGGGCGCCCCGGCCTGCCAGCGGCTGTGGAAGACACCCTCCAGCCGCAGCGGGGCCAGCAGGGCGCTCAGCAGGTCACCATCCACCGGACGATCCTTAAATAAACCGATATTTCGCTTTATGGAGCGTATCGCCGACTCGGTGGAGGCTGTCCGGCATGACCTTTCTTGTGATCGGCGCGGCAGGCGCCCAGGGTGGCGCGGTCGCGCGGCGGCTCGTCGCCGAGGGCCACACGGTGCGCGGCCTGACCAGGAGCGGCCGCGTGCCGCACGGAGTGGAGCCGGTCGCCGGCGACCTCGGCGACGCCGAGGCGGTGAAGGCGGCCTTCGCCGGGGTGACGCACGCCTCGGTGACGCTGCCCATGGTCTACGAGCCGGACACGGTGGCCGCCCACGTCCATCATGTGCGCGACGCCGCGCTGGCGGCCGGGGTGCGGCGGCTGGTGTTCAACACCGCCAACCGGCTGCCCGAGGCCGCCACGCAGGTGGCGGCCTTCGAGACGCGCCGCTGGGCGGTGCGGACGCTGCGGTCGGCCGGACTGCCCGTCGTGGTGCTGTGCCCGCCGGTCTACCTGGACAACCTGGCCGCGCCGTGGGTGACGGGGCCGCTGGCGGCCGAGGGCGTGCTGCGCTACCCGCTGCCCGCCGACCTGCCGGTCCCCTGGCTCTCGCACGACGACCTGGCCGCCGCCACGCACGCCGCGCTCGTGCGTGACGATCTGGAGGGAGCCGTGCTGAGGCTCGGCGGGCCCGACGTGGTGACCGGCGACGAGCTGGCGGCCGCCTTCGGCGCCCGTTACGCCGCGCAGGATCCGGCCGAGTTCGCGTCGGGCCTGACGATGGCGCTGGGCGCGCCGACGGCCGCCGCGGTGGCTGCCACCTACCGCTGGGCCGCCGCCGACCGCGACCTGTTCGCGCCCGACCCCGCGGCGGCCGAACTGCTGGGCCTCCGGCTGACGCCGCTACGCACCTGGATCGCCGCCCAGCCCTGGGCGAACCGGTGAACGGCGTCGAGGCGGAGATCGTCCGTCACCACGAGGTCATCGAACGCTGGCTGACCGGCGCCGCCGCGCGGGAGGAGTTCGCCCGCTTCGCCGACGCCCACGCCCCCGGCTTCACGCTCATCACCCCCGACGGCCGGACGCTCACCCGCGACCAGGTCCTCGCCGAGGTCGAGGCACTCCACGGCAGGGCGCCGGAGCTGACCATCGAGATCCGCGACGTACGGATCATCGCCTCCGACGGCGCGCTCGTGGCGGCCACCTACCAGGAGATTCAGCCGGACAGGACCCGGCAGTCCACCGTGGTCCTCCAGTCCGCCACGTGGTTGCACCTGCACGAGACCTGGCTCCCGTGAGAGGTCGATGGTCACGGACTCGACGGCGGGGTCGGTGGTGACATGGTCCTTGTCGTTCGCGACGAGCACGATCCCGATGCGATGGACGGCAGAGCGCCACGGCGGCCTGCCTGCCTGCCGCCCAGTGTTGCCTACGCCGCCGTCGTCATGAAGGTACGGCCGCCGCCGGCGCCGGCCGTCTCATCCTGTCCTCCGCTACAGCACGCGGACGTTCTCGGCCACGTAATCGAAGCTGTCCTGTGACCGTTGGACGCAGTCGAATTCGACCTCGTCACCGGCCTCCAGAACGCGATACCCACTCGCCGAGATATCGCTGAAGTGCACAAACGCATCACGATCTGCCGGAAGGTCGGGGGAGGAGATCGCTCCCCACCCCTTCTCGGGCAGGAAGAACTTCACCGTGCCTCTAGTCATGATCGTATTCTCGCTGTCCACCTCTGGAACGGCCACTGGGTTTAGCCCGGGATCATGGGCGCTCGACGGACGTCCGCGTTCCGGCCTCCTCGGCGGCGCGGCCGGCGCTCCAGACCGTCGTCCGTCGGTGGACTCGTCGGCCGTGGTGGCGGAGGCCGGGCACCGGTGGTGCCGGGCCGTGCTCGGCGAAGCCCATGCGCTCGAAGAACCGCACCGCCCGGGTGTTCTCGACCAGGGTCTGCAGGCGGCAGCCCGGAGATCCGGCCTTCCTGAGCCGGTCGAGCCACCGGGTCATCAGCCCGCCGGCGGAGCCGGTCCCTCGCGCCTCGGGTGCCACGTTGATGTGCGGGTGCGCGGGCCACCTGGCGTCGGCGAACTCGCCGGCGCCGGGCTGCCCGCGGAGCGCGGCCCACGCCAGATCGGCCGGACTGCGCGCGAAGAAGGCCGCCGGCCTGGGACGGAAGACCAGCCGGTAGGTCCGCATCGCCTGCTCCATGCGCTCGCCCTCGCCGGGGAACCTCGCACTGTCGAGGCATCCCGTCAGGGAGCCCACCAGGGCGCCCCGGCGACGGCGACGAAGAGCTGCCACCCGTCGTGGCGCGGATGTGGGGCCGCGAACCCATCACGCGCAGAGGCCCGAGGCCGCGCCTGGACCTGGCCACGATCACGACCGCCGCCGTCGAGATCGCCGACACCGAGGGGCTGGCCGCCGTCTCCATGAGCAACGTCGCCGCCCAGGTGGGCGTCGCTCCGATGGCGCTCTACCGATACGTCGGCAACAAGGACGAACTGCTGACCGTCATGGCGGACAGCGCCGTGCCCGCACCGCCCGAACGCGGGAACCTGGCCTGGCGCGACCACCTCGCCACGTGGACCAGGCTCACCCACGACCTCCTGCCGTCCCGGCCCTGGCTGCTGGACCTGCGCCAGAGCACCCCGCCCATGGGCCCGCGGCGGCTGCTCTGGCTCGACCGGGCCCTGCAGCAGGCCCCGACCGGCGCGGGATCTTCCGGGTGATCGCTCGGACGCCCTGAAGATCGCAATGAGTCGCAATGACTTCCAAGCCAGATACCAGTGCCATGCACGACGGTGGGCGTCATCCCGACGGCGTGGGGTCGTCATACGGCAGGAAGGGGCACGATGAGCGGCAGGAAGACCATGCTGGCGGTCGGAGCGATGGCGGGGCTGATCGTGGGAGGCTCGGGGGTGGCGGTCGCCGGGGTGGTGGCCTCCGACGGTGTGATCACAGCGTGCGTCACGTCAAGCGGCACGCTGCGCGTTCCCGGCACCGCGCAGCCCACGGCCACCCCGTCGCCCACCCCGACGACGCAGACGGAACTGGCGCCCGCCGGCGAGCCGGGGCCGGAGGGCTGCGCGGCCGGGGAGCGGGTCATCACCTGGAACCAGCAGGGTCCCGCCGGCCCCACCGGTCCCGCCGGCCCCACCGGTCCCGCGGGCCCTGCCGGACCCACGGGTCCTGAGGGGCCGAACCCGTTCGACGGCCAATTCCAGGGCACGCTGAGCGCGTTGCTGCATCCGCGCACTGCGGGGTCCTACATCGGCAAGTGCCTGCGCGGGCAGATCGCGGTGAGCGGCGGCTACGAGATCACCGACTTGTACAACGAGGCGGCCGTGCCGGACGTCATCGTGTCCAAGGCGGCCCTGGTGTTCGACGCCGACGGCAAACCCCGCAGCTACGAGGTCAAGGCCAAGAATCCCACGGACCGGCTGCTCAACGTCTACTCCCGCGTGCACTGCGTCCCGGAGTGAGGCCTTCCGCGAGATCAGGGTTGAGCGCAGGGTTCAGCGTTTCCGCAGGTCGCAGACTTGATGCGAGAGCCGTCGCCGTCCTGTTCGAACACCACGGCCGCCGGGTGGCCGGCCTCGACCAACCTCGCGGACTGATACCTCGCCGATCAGGCGACGGGTAACGGCGCGCGCTCCGTCGTAGGCGTTCTGCTCATGAAAGGGATCCGCGCAGATCAGCTCATGCGAGCCTGGCGCGCTCCCTGGACCGGCCACGACACCATGTCCTTGCCGTACGCAGAGGCAGGAGGCAGGGCCGCCGCCATCGCGGCCGAGGCCGACCGCGTGGCGGGGGAGGGTGCGGACCTGGCAGGGTCGCCGCCGACGGCTGCCGGCACGGACGTGGCCGACGCAGTGCCCTGGAGCAGTACACGCGGGTCGGGCTCGCCGTCCATCTCGAACGGCCAGGCCCATGTCACCTCCGCCGACAGCCCGCGCCGAGCGGCCACGATCGTCGCCTGGGCACCAGGGTCGCCGTGCTCCGTCCAGGCATCCGTGGTGACCAGGGCCTGCACGCCACGCCATCCCCACTGGTTGAAGGCGGCCACGTCCTTGAGCGCGTCATCGCCGGAGCGACCGCACTCGGCGGTGCCACGGCGGGCCGTCGCGACCGCGCGGATCGCGACCTCGCGGGAGGTGGTCCAGAACCGCACCTCCAGCAGCTCGTCCAGTTCCGGGACCAGCAGCTTGCCGCTGTAGGCGGGCACGCCCTCCGACGGCATCCGTTGGAAACGGGCCGCGGGACGGCGGAGCCGCCGCTCAGTGGCCGCCACCGGGGGCGTGCTCGCGGCGGTCGAGGTCGGCCCGCAGCTGGGCGAGCCACTCCCGGCCCCTTCTGCGCCCGTCGGGGAGCTGGTCGTCGCGGTCCCAACGCCAGGAGACCGCGAGGGCGCGGCTGAGGATCCTGCAGTCGGCGAGCAGCCCAAGGTCGGCGCCTGGGTAGTGCGCGGCGACGTCCTCCGGAGCATGGGCGAGGTCGAACTCGACGGGGCCGCGGCAGGCGGTCTCCAGGTCGATGAAGAGCGGTCCGTCCGCGGTGGCGAGCAGGTTGCCGGGGTGCGGTTCGCCGTGCAGGAGCTGTTGCCGCGGGCCGCGGTCCAGGATCGCGCGGCTGATTCCGTGGAGGGTGTCGGTCAGCAGGGCGCGGTCCGCGGCGCCGAGGTCCGGGCTGACGGCGGGGTCCTCGACCACCCGGAGGGCGTCGGCGACACGGTCGGTGAAGTGCGGTGCGGCGTAGTCAACGCGGCGCAGGCCGGTGTGCGGTGCGGTGGAGTGCGGGGCGGCGAGGTTGATGCGGCGCAGGCCGGCGTGCAGCCGGGCCAGGGCGTCGGCGTAGGCGGCGGGCGGGTGGTCCTCGGGTGCGGCGGTGGGCTCGTAGTAGGTCCAGAGGGTGACGGCGAAGCCGTCACGGAGATGGACGCGCGGCTCGGCTCTCGGATCGAGCCCCGCCACCGGGCTGCCGGTCCCGGCGAGGCGCCGGACGAGCTCGACCTCGAAGTCGGGGCGGTGCGCGAGCGGCGCGACCCGGGCGAGGATGCCGCAGGGCCGCAGCCGGACGGCGATCCGGTTCGAGTTGTGCAGCACAGCGGCGTCGTCGGCGCCCAGGCCGTACTCGGCGGCCGTGTCGACGGCCGCGGCCACCGCCCGGGGGATCTCGGTGTCCTTCACGTGTTCGGTGCCTCTCCCTGCTGGAGTCGATGTGTGCGGGGCAGGCCCGTGGCCTGGCCGAGCGTCCTCTACGTCGTGACCAGCCCGGCGCGGCCGGGCATGGCGGCCCCGAGGCCATGGTCGTCCCGGCCCGTCATGGGCCGGTCAAGGAGAGCGCTCACGTCCGGCTCACCTCGAAGCAGCGCCGTGCTGGAGCCGTCGCCGCTGAGCCGGCGGCCGGCCGCGGTGAGGGTGGGCGTGAGCGCGTCGGCCTGCTCGGGAGGGCGCGGCAGCGGGATGGGGCCGAAATGGCGGGCGTCGTCGGTGGGGACGCGGTTGCAAGGTACGTCCCGTGGGCGGCCGGCGTTGCGTCGGCACCCGCGTGCGGTCGACTGCTGATGGAGCAGTGCGAGGGTCGGCCGGTCACGTTGGTATGCAACACCACCCGGCCGGTTCGGCGCATTCGGTTTGTTGCCGGTGCCGGTGCTGGTGCCGGTGCCGGTGCTGGTGCCGGTGCTGGTGCCGGTGCCGGTGCCGGTGCCGGTGCCGGTGCTGGTGCTGGTGTCGGTGCCGTGTCGGTGTCGGCGTAGGGCCTGGCCGCCACTGTCCACACGACAACCCCGCGCACGTCGCCGCGGCCCGCCCCATCCCCGCCGGTGTCGTGCGGGGTGGACCAGTGGCAGGGCGGCGGCCCCGAGCGGCTGTACGAGCCGGTGGGCAGCCACCCCCCGACAACACTGGCTCGAAGCGCCGCCCGGCCTCGTCACGGCAACGCACCGGACTGGGACGGGCAGTAGCAACAATGCATCGACAGTAAGTCAGGTCAATGCGTGACGGCGCGGTAGGTTCCGCGAATTCCATCGCGGGATGGCCGCGCCTCAGCACATCGACGGGATGCAGGTGAACGGGTTCTCCATCGGGGACGGCGGCTGCGGCTGGGCGGGCGGCTGGGTGGGTGCCTGCGTGGGCTGCTGCGACGGCTCGCGCGTGGGCTCCGGCGGCTTCTCGGTGTTCCGGGCGGGCGTCGGGTGGGGCGCCGAGCCGTCGTCGATGGGGCTGCTCACCGCGTCGTCCGTCCTGGCCGGCCGGGTCGCGGGGGCCGAGGTCCTGGGCCGGGCCCGCTGCGTGGCCGGCGGGGACGACGTCCGCCGCGCCGTGCTCCTGACCTCCTGCGGCGAGGCGGTGACCGCGGCCGGGGCCGGGGCGGTGGTGGTGCCGGACGGCGGGGGAGCGGCCGAGCCGATCGTGGCCGGGGGCGGCGGGGGCGGGCCGTCCGCGATGATCAGCACGCCGCCCGCGACGAGCAGCGCCGCCGTCGCGGCGGCGGCCGCCGCGGGCAGCGCGCGCCGCCGCGCCCGGCCGGCCTGACGCTCCGGCGGCAGGGGAGACCCGGCGGCCGGTACCGGTGCGAACCCGCGCGAGGTCAGCCCGGTGACCAGGTCGTCGGCGCTCGGCCGCGCGGCCGGGTCCTTCGACAGGCCGGCGGTGACGAGCCGGAGCAGGACGCCGTCCAGCCCGGAGACGGCCGGCTGCTCGTTCAGGATGCGGTTGATCACGGCGGGGGTGGAGTCGGCGCCGAACGCCGGCCGCCCGGAGGCGGCGAACACCATGGTCACGGCCCAGGCGAAGACGTCGGCCGCGGCCGTCACCTGCCCGCCGCCGATCTGCTCGGGCGCCAGATAGGACGGCGTGCCCATCAGCGGGCCCGTCGAGGTGTTGCCCGGCGCGTCCAGGGCCCGGGCGATGCCGAAGTCGATCACGACCGGGCCCTCGGGTCCCATGAGGATGTTGGCCGGCTTGAAGTCGCGGTGGAGCACCCCGGCCCGGTGGATGGCGGCCAGCGCGGCGGCGGTGCTGATCGCCAGCCGCTCCAGCGCGGCCCCCTGCCGTGGTCCCTCGGTGGCGACCAGATCGCGCAGCGAGGGGCCCGGCACGTACTCGCTGACGATGTAGGGCCGCCGGCCCGCCAGGTCGGCGTGGAGCACGGGCGCGGTGGAGAACCTGGCCACCCGCCGGGCGATCTCCACCTCCCGCAAAAACCCGGCGCGCGCGCCGGGATCGGTCAGCAGGCCGTTGTGCAGCAGCTTGACGGCCACCTGGCGGCCGGAGGGGTCGCGTCCCAGATAGACGACGCCCTGGCCGCCCTCGCCGAGCCGGGCGACGAGCTCGTACGGCCCCAGCCTGCGCGGATCGTCCTCCACCAGCTGGTCCATCTGGCTCCCTGGAACATATGAACGGACAGGACAAAAAGGTGTTGCGATGACGCCTGTTCTTTCAGGCTGACAGTCCGCTCGGGTCGGCGTCGGCGACGAGGCCGAGAACGATGTCGTGCTCCAGCAGCGCCTTGAGGGCACTGATCAGGAACGTGAAGCCGCCGGTGGAGTCGGTTACGTGGTGGACGAGCTCGTCGCCGGTGCCGGTGAACCCGGTTTCGGTGACTTGGACGTAGGTGGTGTCGTCGGGCATGGGGATGAAACGGAACTCGACTGTGGTGGGGGCGTCGGGCGCGTAGTTGCCCCAGGTGAAGCGGATCCGACTGTTTTCGTCCACCTCTTCGACCGAGGCTTGAGTCGACGCCCCGTACATCTCCCACTCCCAGGTCAACTCGGCGCCTGGGGTCATCGTCCCGCTGCTCTTGGTGTACCAGATCCTGCTCGTGATGGCGGGGTCCACGATGGCCTGGAACACCTCGTGGACGGGGCGGCGGATGAGCATGCCGACCTTCACCGAGGGGGGCGTGGTGAGCTCGATCGTCCGTGCGGACATGCGGTGGTTCTCCTTTCGCGGTCCGGCGGTACGCGGTCAACGTGTCAGGAAGGCATGTAACGCGGTGATCAGGGCGGCCGGATTGTCCTCCTGGACGTTGTGCCCGGCGTCCGGCACGACCACGAGCTCGCCGTTCGGGACGTGCGCGACCAGGCGTTCGGCGGCGGCCTGGGGGAGCACCCTGCTGCGTCCGCCGCGCACGAGCAGTACCGGCGTCCTGCTGAGCTGGGCGGGCAGCCGATCGATGGCCGCCAGGATGGCGGGGAAGTCCGGAGGCCGTGGATCGCCCTTCGGCGCCCAGCCGCCGCCGGGTGCCCGGCGGAACAGCGTGCTCATGCGGTAGGCGACACTGGGCCGGTGGGCGCGTGGATTGACCCGCATCGCGGCCTCCACCACCGTCTCCAGATCCCGCACCGGACCGAGCCCGCTGATGAACGTCCGCACCCGCCAGGTGCTGTCGAAGTCCACGCCGGGTGCGACATCGATGAGCGCCAGCCGCTCCACCCGCCCGGGATGCTCGTCGGCGACGTGGGCCGCGATGACGCCGCCCAGCGACATGCCGACCAGGTGGACCCGGTAGAAGCCGAGATGGTCGGCCGCGGCGACGACGTCGGCCGCAAGGGTGCCTGGGCGGTAGTCGCCGGACCAGCCGCTCTCGCCGTGACCTCGCAGATCCAGCGCGATCAGCCGGGCAGCGCCGCGCAGGCCGAGGCAGACGAAGTCCCACGTGTGCGCGGTCAACGCGCCACCGTGCAACAGCAGGACGGGAGATCCCGTTCCGCCCCAGTCGAGCCCGTGCAACCGGCAGCCCGCGCGGGAGAAGTGGATCTCGCGGGGCGGAGCCGGATCGTCGATCGTGACACCCAGTGCCGCCGCCAGCTCGGTCATCGCCGGAATCGCGAAGTGCCCCTGCACGCGCCACCTCCTTACCTTGAGCCATCAAGGTAAGGGAGGCTGCCTTGGCCGGTCAAGGTAAGGTGTGCGCATGGCCACCCGAGTACGACGTCAGCCTGAGGATGCCAAGCGGCTGATCCTCGAGGCGGCGAGCAGGTTGCTCGCCGCGGGTGGCCCCGCCGCCGTGCAGGTGCGCGCCGTCGCCGCGGAGGTCGGCGTGTCCGACGCCGCGGTCAACCACCACTTCGGCACGCGTGACCGGCTGCTGGAGTCGCTGCTGCGATTCGGCGGGGCCAGACTGAAGGCCGAACTGCGCACCGTGCTCGACACGTGGGCTGACGCCCCGATCGATCCCGCCGAGCTGGTGCGCACGCTGGCCGCGCTGTACGCCGGTGGTTACGCCGAACTGGCGCTCGCGCTGCACCGTTCCGGCTGGCGGGACGCCGGCAGCGGAATGCTGGACGAGGTGGTGGACCGGCTGCACGCCCAGGCTCGGCAGCAGTGCGCGGCCACCGGGCGGACGCCGCCGTCCCGCGAGGCGATCCAGCTGACCGTGTGTGCGCTGCACCAAGCCGTCGCGACGGAGCCGCTGTTCGGCGACGAGTTCCGCCGGAGCGTCGGACTGGACGACACCGCCCGGGACCGTCTGCTCGACTGGTGGACCGAGACCCTGCGCACGACCGTCGCCGGAGAGTACGGTGTCGGGTGAGTGTCTAGGGTTCCGCCGCCCGGCCCGTTTCATGCAGGTCTGGTGGGCCTGGTCCGAGCGACACCGCCGGCGGCTTCGGTGGCCACCGGTCAACTGAAGGGGCAAAAGCCTGGAGGTCGTGGTTCCCGCGAGCGTGGGAGCCGGAGAGGCCTTCCGGTGTGCCCGACCGTCGTCCTGTTCGTCCAGCAGCTGCCCGGTGGGATCTCGCGACTGAGCGCGTCGGCTCTTGGGTCGTCCACCGGCCTCATCCCCGCGCTGATGACCGCGTCACTGCTGGCCTTCGCTCTGGCCTGGCTGTCGTCGGTGGGCGGCGTGGGCGGCGGCGTGTTGATGCTGATCGCGCTCACCGCCCTGTTCGGTCTTCAGGTGGCCCTGCCCACCCTCACACTGACTCAATTGGCCAGTAACGGCGGCCGCGTCTGGTTCAACCGGCGCGCGGTCCAGTGGCGGCTCATCAAGTGGTACGCCCTGGGCGCCATCCCCTTCGCCCTGGCCGGAGGTCTCCTGCTGCCCTACGTGCCGGTCGAACCGCTCAAGCGCGTTCTCGGCGCGTTTCTCGTCGTCACCGTCTTCTGGCGGCGCTTCCAGCCGGTCCGCGCGGCGCCGGCCGACAAGACGTTCGCCGCCATCGGCGCCGGTTGCGGACTCGTCTCAGCCCTGTTCGGGGCGGCAGGACCGCTCGCGGCCCCGTTCTTCCTGGTCAAGGGCGTCATCGGCAGCGCGTACGTCGGCACCGAAGCGGCCGCCTCCCTGGTCATCCACCTGACCAAGATCGTCGCTTATGGCGCGGGCAGCCTGCTGTCCGTCCATGTGCTCCTCCTCGGTCTGGCTCTCACCCCGGCCGTCGTCGCCGGCGCGTGGCTGGGCAGAAGAACCGTCGCCCGGATGAACGCCCAGGCCCTCGTGCTGGTCATCGAGGGCGGAATCGTCGTCGCGGCGATCTTGTTGTGCGCCGGGATCTGAGCCGCGGCGCATCCTGGTCGACGTCGTCAGGGCGGCGGCCCGGCGATCAGCGTCGCGATGCCCTCCAGGAGGCGGTGGAGCCCGAACTCGAACAGGGTGTCCAGGTCGAGTGAACGGAATGGGACGAGTGCGAGATTCGGGAACGCCGTTTCGCCTGAAGGCCCCATCAGCGCCGGTGTGCTGCGGGTGTCCATCCACTGCTCGTCGGTGATCCCCGAGTGGGCCACGGCCGCGGCCTCGGATTCCAGGTTCGCGGCCACCCCCCGGACGTAGGCGGCCACGCAGACATGGATGTGCAGGCTCGTGGCCGGGTCCAGGCCGAGCCCGTCCAGGGCGCGCATCATCCACTTGCTGTGGACCATCGCGCGGGGAGCGGGCAGCGGGCGGGTGAAGGAAATGGCCTGAGCCAGCCACGGGTGACGCCGGTACATGGCCCACTGCTGCCTGGCCGCCGTCTCCAGGCGGTGGCGCCATCCGGGCGGCAAGGGCTCCGGAAGCGGGAACTGGCCGAAGGCGGCGTCGGTCATGAGCAGGATCAGCTGCTCTCTGCTGGAGACGTGGCGGTAGAGGGCCATGGTGGTGACGTCCAGATCGGCGGCGAGGCGGCGCATGGACAGTGCGGCCAGCCCCTCGGCGTCCGCGATGGCCAACCCCGCGCGGACGATCCGGCCCCGGTCCAAGGACGCCGTCGGACGTCTGCGATCGTGCGGCGTCCTCGGGCGGACGCCCGGCGTGTCGACGACCGTGCCGACTCCGGGAACCGGCCGCGCCAGGCCGGCCTGCCGCAGGGCGGTCAGCGCCTTCGTGGCGGTGGCCATGGCGACGCCGAATTCCCGGACGATCTGCCGCGTGGAGGGCAGCAGCTCACCGGGACGGAGCTCGCCGCTTTCAACGCGTCGGCGCAGTTCGGCGGTGATGCGCAGGAAGGGCGGATCAGCGGGGGGCTCGGCAGGGCTCATCACAGAACTCCCTTCATGGGGCCGCACTAGTGCACCGACGCTCGGCTCGGCCGTTGCCCCAGCCGCATCATCCCACTTGAACCAACCGCACTAGGGCGCGCTTGGCCGTAGGCGCCTCCGCAGTCTACGGTGCACACATCCAGCCGGAACCGCCTGGTCGGAGACCGAAACGATCGGAGCACCGAGATGCCGAGCGCGATCCCCACCCCGGTACGCGCAGCACTGGATCTGGACGGACGCCACCTGTCCTACCTCGACTTCGGCGGCCCTGGCCGGCCCCTGCTGGCACTGCACGGACATCTCGGCCAGGGCGCGATGTGGAGCGGCCTGGCGGCCGAGCTGGGTCCGCACTGGCGGGTCATCGCGCCCGACCAGCGAGGGCACGGCGAGTCGGACCGAGCCACGGACTACTCCCGCGAGGGGTATGTGGCCGACCTCGCGGCCTTGCTGGAGCACCTGGACGCCGGCCCGGTCGTGGCTCTGGGGCACTCTCTGGGCGGCCTGAACGCCTACCAGCTCGCCGCCCGTCACCCGGCCCTCGTCCGCGCCCTGGTCGTCGAGGAGATCGGCGCCGTCGTCTCAGGCCCGAGCCGTCTGGACTTCCTGCTGTCCACTCCGTACGAGGCCGCCACCCGTGAGGAGCTGGTTGCCGGGCTCGGCGCGGCGGGTCCGATGTTCGCGGGCGGTCTGCGGCAACTGCCGGACGGCGGCTGGCGCCTGCCGTTCCACCCCCACGACACGGTCGAGTCGGAACGCGCCAACTGGGGCGACCACTGGGCCGACTGGCTGGCGACCGACGTCCCCGCGCTGCTTCTGGTGGGCGAGAACAGCCCGATCACCCGCGGTCAGGCGCACGAGATGGCCGAGCGGCGGCCGCACACCCGGCTGGTGACACTCCACGGTGACCACTTCGTGCACCTCCAGGACCCGGCGGGTTTCATCGGCGCGCTCCAGGACTTCCTGCGAACGCTCGACGCCACCTCCGCGTGACGAGCGGCTGACGTTCCGCCGCCGGACCACGTACGTGCCGGCGGACCGGCCGGCAGCCGGCCGCGCGCCCCCGGGAGCGCTGACGCCGCCGACCGTGACAGCGCCTACGTCGTGGCGGCCCGGACGCCGAGGACGACGAGCACCACCGCCGTCACCCTGGCGACTGCGCGCCTGAAGCGGGCCCTGTGCAGGATGTGCGCCCCTCGGCGAACCAGGACCGTCCAGGTCAGCAGCCACACCGCCATCAGCAGGGCGTGGGCGGTGGCCAGGGTGAGGATCTGCCCGTCGAGAGGACGGCCGGGCACGATGAACTGGGGGACCAGGGTCAGGTAGATGGAGGCCGCCTTGGGGTTGAGCACGTTCGCCAGCAGGGCCTGGGCGTAGACGGAGCCGGTACGTCTCGGCCGATCCGTGAGCTCAGGAGGCGGGGGCAGGGTGGTGGAACGCCAGGTCCACAGGCCGAGGCCGATGAGGTAGGCCGCCCCGAGGAGCTTGACGACGGTGAAGGCCTGGCTGGAGTGCATGACCAGGGCCGACAGCCCGGCGATGGCCAGGGTCGCGTGGGCGTACAGGCCGCTGACCGTGCCGAGGATGATCGGGAGGGCCTGCCGGTGACCACCGGCCGTGACGTGCTGGACGAGCAGGGCCAGGCTGGCGCCCGGAGTGGCGATGACGGGCAGGATCGCCAGGAGGAACGCGGCGACCGCGTACGTGTGGGTCATGCCTGGAGCACGACGCGGAAGTGGGTGGTGAGGCGGTGGTCGTCGTCCAGGACGTGGAAGGCGAGGCCGGGCGGTTGGTCGCGGTCGGCGGGCCGGTCGCCCTCCCACGGCAGGCGCAGGGTCCAGGTGACGGCCGGCGCGACGATCAAGGGACGACCGGCGAAGGTGGAAGCGGCCGCGGTGTGAGCGTGGCCGGTGAGCACGGCGACGACCTGCGGATGCGCGTCGAGCAGCGCGGCCAGGTCGCCGGGCGCCTCCAGCCGCCCGGAGTCGGGCAACGGGTGGTGGAGGACGACGGGCGGCTGATGGAAGGCGATCAGCGCGGGCGTGTCCGGGGCGAGCCCGTCGAGGGTGGCGTGCATCCAGGCGAGGGTTTCGGCGTCGAGCCGGCCCTCGTCGCGCCCGGGAATGGTGGAGTCGCACATCAGGATGGCGGTGCCGCCGACGTGGTGCACCTGGTTGACGGGACCGGGCGCGGGTGGCCGTCGCAGCAGCGCCTTGCGGTAGGCCGGGCGGACGTCGTGGTTGCCGGGGCAGGTGAGCACCGGGAAGGGGGCGGCCAGGAGCTGGGCGGCCTGCTCGTACTCGGCCTCCGCGCCGTGATCGGCGATGTCACCGGTGACCAGCAGGGCGTCGACCGGGCGGGGCAGCGCCCTGAGGTGGTCCATGACCTGGGTGGCGCGCCGGGTCGCCCGGTCGGTGCCGTCCAGGTGCAGGTCGCTGATCTGGGCCAGGAGCAACGTCATCGTGCGATCCCCAAGCTGTCTAATGGTTAAATGGGATTTAGCGTTAGGGACCATAGAGTACGGAAGAGGACGTGAGCAACCGGGAGGTTGGAGTGGAGCGCTGGCCGGCACTGGAACTGGCGAGCACGATCCGCCACGACGGCGACGGCGGTGTCGCCGACGACCTGGCGACGGCGCAGAGCACGACCCGCTGGATCCATCAGCAGGCCGAGCTGCTGGCCGGCCGCGCCGACGTCGCAGAGCTCACGGTGGGGGAGGAGCTCAGGAGCGAGATCGTCGGGCTCCGCCGGGCCGTGCGGGCGCTGTTCGCGCATGCGGTCAGCCCGGCGCCTCCGAGCCGGGCCGACGCCCACCGGCTGATGCCGGTCGAGCAGGCGCTGGCGCACCTCAACGCGGCTGCCGCCCGTGAGGCGATCGTCCCGCAACTCGACTGGCCCGCGAGCGGAACACCCCGTACGGAAGTGTTGTCGACCGAGCGCGATGCGGGCGTCCAGTTGATCGCGGCGCTGGCGCGGGCCGCCATCGAGTTCCTGAGCGGTCCGCAGCGTGAGCAGTTGCGGGCCTGCAACGCGCCGCGCTGCGTACGCTACTTCGTCAAGAGCCACGGGCGGCAGGAGTGGTGCAAGCCGTCATGCGGCAACCGCGCCCGGGCCGCGCGCCACTACCAGCGCCACAACGCCACGACCGCCCAAGAGGTGGCCGGGCCCTGACCACTGCGGGACAAACCGGGCGGCACAGCGGCGATCCTAGGCGGGATGACGCACGCGGCGCATGCCCTGGAGCCGCTGTCGCGCGTTGCTCAGCGTCGCCATGGGTTCCAGGATGCGACGGTCGTACGTCTCCAGCGGCAGGCTCCGCGACACGCGACGGGGGAGATCGGGGTTGGCCAGCGCGCCCCGGCCGATGGACAGCAGGTCGGCATGGCCGCCGGACAGAACCTGGGCCGCCTGCGAGAGATCGTGCATGCCGCCGTTGGCGATGACCGGAAGACCGCTCACCTGGCGAGCCAGACTCGTGATCGTGACGCCGCCGTCCAGCCGGGCGGTCTCGATCCAGTCGCGTCCCTCGCTGGCGATGTGCAGGTACGTGGCACCCGCCGCCGCCAGCGCGGCGAAGACGATCCGGGCGTCGGCCGCGCCGCCGGGCCAGCGGTGGCCGAAGTCGTTGACCTTGCCCTGCGACAGCCGCACGCCGACGCAGAAGTCGGCGCCCAGCTCGGCCCGGATCGCGGCCACCACCTCGGCCGTCAGCCGGATCCGGTTCGCGACCGGGCCGCCGTAGGAGTCGGCGCGGCGGTTGGTGTAGTCGGTGAGGAACTGGTCCAGCAGGTAGCCGTTGGCTCCATGAAGTTCGACCCCGTCGAAGCCGGCCTCCCGAGCCCGGACGGCCGAGGCCACGAAGCCGCCGATCGCCGCCTCGATGTCGGCGCCGGTCATCTCCCGGGGCGTGGGCCAGCTTCCGGACCCACCGTACTCGGGCAACATCTCCGCACGCGGCCGCACGGCGGACGGCCCGACCGTGTCGGCGCGATACGGGTTTCCCTGCGACAGCGCGCCGGCGTGCATGAGCTGGAGCACGATACGGCTCCCGGCGGCCCGCACCTTGCCGGTGATCTCACGCCAGGCCGACACGTGCGTGGCGGAGACGATGCCCGGCTGATTGAGGTAACCCTGACTGTTGACGGTGTCGGTATAGGTGCCTTCCGTGATCACCAGCCCGAATCCGCCCTCCGCGTACCGCTCGTAGTATTCGGCCATCTCGCGGGTCGGCGTGCCGTCGGGGGCGGCGGACACCCGGGTCATCGGCGCGACGGCGAATCGGTTGGGCAGGTCGAGACCGCCGACCCGGACGGGCCGCAGCGTGTGGTGGTTCGTCATGGATGTACTCCCTTGATGGGTCGAAGGTCTGTTGCGGAACGCGCACGGCGGCGCGGAGGCGTGCGCGTTCCGCTCCCTCCCTCAGCAGCCCGCCACGCCGCATGAGGTCTGCACGGGCTCCGCGAGATTGTCGAGGACCTCGCGGAGCGCGCCGGCCCGAGGGACGCCCTCGATCCGGTGGGCGCCGTCGATGATGATCGTCGGGACCGAGCGGATCCGCAGTTCGTGCGCCTGCCGGAGCGCGGCCTGGTGCGTCTCGCCGTAGCGGCCGTCGAGGAGGGCGGCGCGGAACTCCGCCGCGTCGAGGCCCAGCCCGGCGGCCAGGTCCGTGAGCACGTCCAGGTCGCCGATGTCGAGGCCGTCCTCGAAGAACGCCCGCAGCAGCCGGTCGTTGTAGGACTCGGCGTCACCGTGCTCCCTGGCGTACTGGTAGCCCTCGAAGGCCAGCCGTGTGTACGGCTGGGGCGAGACGTCCGGCAGGTGGATGTCGACGCCCATCCGCTCCGCCATCGGGTAGATCGTCCGCTTCCAGATGTCCTGGAGGTAGGCGCCCTCGGGCTCCAGCGTCGGAACGGGTTCGGGGCGCAACTCGAACGGCATCCACTCGACCTCGACGTCACGTCCGGCGACAGCCTCCTGGATCGGCCCCTTGGCCAGCAGGCAGAACGGGCAGACGTAGTCGGACCAGATCTGGATCCTCATGAACGCGCCACCGCGGTCGCGTCGATCTCGATCTGCCAGTCGGCCTGGGCCAGCCGGGAGACCTGGATCAGGGTGTCGGCGGGGTAGGGCTCCGCGAAGAACTCCCTGCGCAGCCTGATGATGGTGGCCAGGTTGGGCTCCAGGTCGGTGACGAGGATGGTCACCTTGACCGCGTCGGCGAGGCTGGATCCCGCTGCCTTCAGCACCCGGTCGAGGTTGGCGAACGCCTGCCGGGCCTGGGCCTCGAAGTCGTCGCTGACGGTGACGCCGTTCTCGTCGAAGCCGGCCTGGCCGGAGGCGAACACCAACCCGTTCACCTTGATCGCCTGCGAGATCGCATAGGGCTCGTACCAGTCGGGGGTGGTGCTCACGCGCTCACGCTTCATGACATCTCCTTGTATGTGCATACTTTGTACGTGCAAGGAGATGTTGCATGTACATGTATATTCTTGTCAAGTCCTGAGGGGCGGAAGCCTCACCGGGACGCGCACATATCCGGAGGTCAAGCTGGTTGCCGCGGGTGAGCTGATGGCTCGGGTCGTGAAGCGCTGACAGAATCAGGTCGCTCGACAGACGTAGCTCACCGACCACCTGACGATTGCCGGAGCATGCGACCCCTTCACCTCGACGTACCGGAGCACGTGCTCGCTGACCTGCGAGTACGCCTGTCGCGTACCCGGTTCACCCCAGCCTCGGACCGCACGCGATGGACCGCGGGGACCGACCCCACGGACCTGCGTGCCCTGGTGGAGCACTGGGCGGACGGCTTCGACTGGCGCAGGGTCGAAGCCGGGCTGAACAAGTACTCGCACCACCTGGCCGACATCGACGGCCGGCGGGTGCATTTCGTCCACGTCAGGTCTCCGCGACGCGGCGCGTTGCCGCTGGTGCTCACCCATGGGTGGCCGAGCTGCTTCGTGGAGATGCTGGCACTGGCCGACCGGCTGGCCGCCGACTTCGACGTGGTCATCCCCTCACTGCCGGGTTTCGGGTACTCCGAAACACCCCACGGGCCTTTCACCGGTCATCGGGTCGCCGAGACCTGGCAGCACCTGATGACCACCACCCTCGGTTACCAGCGCTACGGCGCGTTCGGCGGGGACATCGGCGGCAGCGTCACCCAATGGCTCGGCGCCCTGTTCCCGGCCAGCGTGGTCGGGATCCACATGACCTCCGGCAGCCTCACCGCCGGCATCGACTCCTCGGCCGTGAACCCGGACGAGCGGATCTACCTGGAGGCCGAACAGGCCTACGACGCCCAGGACGGCGGCTACAGCGCGATCATGGCAACCCGCCCGGACACCATCGCCGCGGCGCTGACGGACTCACCGGCAGGGCTGTTGGCCTGGATCGCCGACAAGTACCGCGACTGGAGCGACTGCGGGGGCGACCTCACGGCCCGGTGGGAGGCCGACGACCTGCTCACCGTGGCCACCCTCTACTGGGCCACCGGCAGCATCGGTTCCTCCTTCCGTCCCTACTACGACCATCCGCACACCGGGCCCCGCCCACCGATCACCGTGCCGACCGCGATCACCCTGAGCCACGAGCCCCTGATGGCAGGCTTCCCCCGCAGCCTGGCCGAACGCGCCTTTCCCAACCTGCGACATTTCGCCCGCCCCGACCGCGGCGGACACTTCATGGCCCACGAGGAGCCGGACTACCTGGCAGACCAGCTCCGCACCTTCTTCCGACCCCTGACCTGAACCGGAGATCTCTCCAGAGCCGGGCAGGAACCGTGCGTTCGGCGGGCGGGTCAGATCCAGCCCTGGCGGGCCGCGTACAGGGCGAGCTGGAAGCGGGTGACGGTGCCGGCGCGCTGGTTGAGCTGCTCCAGGTTGCGGGACAGGGTGCGGCGGCTGATGCCCAGCAGTTGCGCGATGGTGTCGTCGGTGATCCCGGTCCCGAGCAGTTCCAGGATCCGTACGTGCATCGGCCGCAACGCGGCCGGGACGCGGTCGCTCAGATGCATCGGGAACGCCGAGCGCCACGAGGTCTCGAAGAGCCCGGCCAGCGCCGACAGCAGGCTGGAGGGACGCACCACCAGCAGCGAGTCGTTGACCTCCGCCTCGACGAACGACATCGAGACGATAGCCACCCGCCGGTCGAAGACGGTGAGCTTGACCGGGACGGTCGGCAGCACCCGTGCATGCTCGCCCGCCGCGATGCAGGGCCGGATGTTGACGGCGTAGTAGAGGCCGTTCTCCACCGCGGACTTGGAGTAGACGACCCGGTACTCCACACCGCGCTCCAGGTTGTGCACCTCGGTGGGATTGGCCCCCACGCGGACGTGGTACGGCGGCGAGTCGAAGCGCAGCACCTGCGACTCCACCGTGCCCTCGATGTGCTGGATCCGCTCGACGATGCGCGGCCCGGTCACCACCTCGACGAGATCGTCGGTGGCCTGGGGGCGCACCGAACGCCGGTAGTGACGGTAGGCGTTGACCGCCGCGGTGCGCGCCTGCAGAAGTTCCGCCGACCTGGCGTGGGACAGGTGGTCCAGCGCGATGGTGGGCTCCACGGCCGTGGCCTCCGGCCGTCCGGGGCCGCCGGCGGCGGCCAGGCCCAGGTCGACCAGGCGGCCGAGGGAGCGCTCGGCCTCGCCGGGCTGCCAGCCCAGATGCTCGGCCAGGTCCGCGGCGGTGGTCCGGCCGGTGTGCAGCATGGCCAGGTAGACCTCGGCCTCCTGCGCTGCCATCCCGAGGCGGCGCAGGTGTGCGAGCAGGTCGTCGTCGCTCATGAGGATCCCTTCACGTCCGGTTTGACGTGGCCGGGCAAATCCTGTCATGCAGGGGTTCGCTCACGCAGGACCCACTTCCGCGTCGGCGGCGGCCGGTCCGCCGAGGGACCGCCGCGCCCATTCCGGCCACTGGCGACGGGTCGCCACCACCCGGCGGCGGACGGGAGTACACCGGACTCGACACGCCCCCCGTTCCCCTCCCAGAGATGTCATGCGCCCTCGTCCGGACCGTCCCGTCCTCCCGCCGACGCCACCCACGGCGACCCCCCTGCAAGGAGGTCCAACGATGCACTCCCGCATCGCCGTCCCAGCCCGCGTGCCCGCTCTGGCGCTCCTGGCCGCGCTCGCGCTCGCCGCACCACCCCCGGCGGACGCCGCCGTGCCCGCCGCCCTGCCCGCCGCCGCAACCACTGCCGCAACCACCGCCGCGGCCGTCCCGCAGTTCGACCACGTGGTCATCGTCATGTTCGAGAACAAGAACTACTCGACCATCAAGGGCGGCTCCTCAGCCCCCTACCTCAACTCCCTGGCCTCGCAGGGAACGCTGTTCACCAGCTCCTTCGGCGTCACCCACCCCAGCCAGCCGAACTACATCGCGCTGTTCTCCGGCTCCCAGCAGGGCGTCACCAACGACGACTGCCCCAAGGCGCTGAGCGGCGGCAACCTCGGCCAGCAGCTCCTGAGCGCCGGCCGCACGTTCAGGGCCTACTCCGAGGGCCTGCCCAGCGCCGGGTACACCGGCTGCAGCAGCGGCAAGTACCGGCGCAAGCACGCCCCCTGGGCGGACTTCCCCACGGTGAGCGGCTCCGCGTACCACGTGGCGTACTCCGCCTTCCCCAGCGACTACAGCATGCTGCCGACGGTCTCGTTCGTCATCCCCGACATGTGCAACGACATGCACGACTGCTCGGTCGGCACCGGCGACTCGTGGACCAAGAGCAGGCTCGACGGGTACGTCCAGTGGGCCAAGACGCACAACAGCCTGCTCATCGCCACCTTCGACGAGGACGACTTCACCTCCGTCAACCAGATCTACACCGTCTTCGCCGGAGCCCACGTCAAGGCCGGTCACCAGTCCACCACCCAGATCAACCACTACAACGTGCTGCGCACCATCGAGGACATGTACGGCCTGCCCGCGCTCGGCAACGCGGCCGGCAAGTCTCCCGTCACCGACGCCTGGACGACCTCCGCCCCCGGGACCACGGTCTTCTCCGACGACTTCGAGTCCGACCAGGGCTGGCAGGTCAACACGTCCGGGACCGACACGGCGACCGCGGGGACGTTCGAACGCGGCGTGCCGCAGCAGACCACCTCCACGTACAGCAATCAGATCAAGCAGCTGACCGCGGCCTCCGGCACCCACGCTCTGACCACGGGCGCGGCGGCCGGCGCCGCCTACGGCGACAACGACCTGGACGGCGGCGCCACCACCGTCTCCTCCCCGCAGATCACCCTGCCCGCCACCGGCCCGCTGACCCTGCGCCTGTCCTACAACCTGGCCCACGGTGACAACTCCGGCGCCGACGACCACCTGCGGATCGGCGTCGCGGGCGGTCCCACCCTGATCGAACGGACCGGCGCCGCCGGCGAGACGGCGGGGGCCTGGCAGAGCGCCACCGCCGACCTGTCCGCCTACGCCGGCACCACGGTACGGCTGTCGATCGAGGCCGCCGACGCCGGCACCGCCAGCCTCTTCGAAGCCCAGATCGACGACCTGTCCATCACCCAGGGCTGACCCGAGCAGGCCCCCGCCGCCCGCCCGGCGGGGGCCTTTCCCCACCGCCACCGAGGAGGCGAACCAGCCCGTGTACCTGTCCACCATCGACCGGCCACCCGGGGGCCGCGCGGGCCGGGGCCTGCGCGCCATCGGCGTCAACGTCGTCGTGCTGGGAGCGGTGAGCCTGCTCACCGACGTCTCCGCCGAGATGGTCACCGCCGTCCTCCCGCTCTACTTCGTGCTCACCCTGCACCTCAGCCCCGCCGCCTACGGCCTGATGGACGGCCTCTACACCGGCGCGACGGCCCTGCTGCGGCTGGCCGGCGGCTACGTCGCCGACCGCCTGCGCAGGCGCAAGGCCGTCGCCGCCGCCGGGTACGGCATCTCCGCCCTGGCCAAGCTGGGCCTGCTGGCCGCCGGCGCCTCGGTGCCCGCGCTCGGCGCCGTCATCGTCGCCGACCGGGCGGGAAAGGGGCTGCGTACCGCGCCGCGCGACGCGCTCATCACCCTGTCGGTCCCCGAGCCGCTGCTCGGCCGCGCCTTCGGCATCCACCGGGCGATGGACAGCATGGGCGCGTTCGCGGGGCCGCTGGCCGCGCTCGGCGTCCTGGCGGCCGTCGGGGCGGCCAGCCCGGCCGCGTTCGACGCGCTGTTCCTGACCAGCTTCTGCGTCGCCGTCGCCGGGTTGCTGGTCCTGGCCGCCTTCGCCCGCGACCGCCGCGACAGGCGGCCCGCGGCCTTCCCCGTCACACTCCGCGCCGCCGGCGGCCTGCTGCGGGCCGCCGGGGTCCGCAGGCTGCTCTACGCCGCCGGCCTGCTGGGACTGGCCACCATCGGCGACGGCTTCGTCTACCTGCTCCTGATGGCCCGCCAGTCCATGCCGACCGGCTGGTTCCCGCTCCTGGCGGTGGGCGCCAACCTCGTCTACCTGCTCCTGGCCGCCCCCTTCGGCGCGCTGGCCGACCGGTACGGCCGCCGCACGGTCCTGCTGGCCGGGTACGTCGCGCTCCTGGCCGTCTACCTGCTGCTGTGCAGCGCCCTGCCGGCCGTCCTCGTGACGGTTGCCGCGCTCTGCTGCTACGGCGCCTTCTACGCCGCCACCGACGGCGTGCTGATGGCGCTGGCCGGCCCGCTCCTGCCCGCGGGCCTGCGTACCACCGGGCTGGCCTGCGTACAGACCGTGCAGGCCCTGGCCTACCTCGCCTCCTCCCTCGCCTTCGGGCTCGCCTGGACGAACTGGGGCAGCACCGCGGCGACCGGGGCCGCGGCGGTCGCCGCCGCCGTGGCCGCCACCGCCACGGCCGCCCTCCTGACGGGCCGCCGCACGACCGTGGAGAACGCGCCGTGACCGGCCGCGGACGGCTCCTGGTCGCCGGCATCGCCGGGCTCGCCGTCCTGGCAGCCGTGTCCATCATGATCGCCAGAGCGGCCGGCACGTCCTCGCGGGCCGGAGCCGCCGACAGCGTCTCGCTCGTCCCCGGGCCGCGGCTGGTGGCGCTCGGCACCACCGCCGGCAGCTCCGGCCGGCTGGTGTCCGTCGCGGCCGGCGACCCTGCCGGAGCGCGCGCGGTCTCCGCCTTGTCGTGCGCCAGGCTGTACGCGGCCGGTGGCACCGGGCTGTGCCTGCGCGTGGACCCCGGGCTGACGACGTACCAGCTCGCGGTCCTGGACGCGCGGCTCCGGACGGTCAGAGAGATCCCCCTGGTCGGCGTGCCCAACAGGGCCAGGGTCTCGCCCAGCGGCCGGCTGGTGACCTGGACGGTCTTCGTCACCGGCGACTCCTACAACGGCGGCCGCTTCTCCACCCGCGTCGGCATCCTCGACACCCGTACCCAGGAGCTGATCCCCACCCTGGAGGACTGGCCGGTCACCGTGGACGGAAGGCCGTACCGGGCCAGGGACCTCAACTTCTGGGGTGTCACCTTCACCTCCGACGACCGCCGCTTCTACGCGACGATGTCCACCGCCGGGCACCGCTACCTGGTGCTCGGCGACCTCGACAGGCATCGCCTGCGGGCCCTGACGGACAACGTCGAGTGCCCCTCGCTCTCTCCCGACGGCACCCGGATCGCCTTCAAGTCCGCGCTCGGCGGTGATCCGGCCCGCGGCTGGCGCCTGTCGGTGCTGGACCTGGCCACCCGCCGGGTCACCCCGCTCGCCGAGACCCGCAGCGTGGACGACCAGGCCGCCTGGATCGACCAGCGGACCGTCGCCTACGCCCTCCCCCGGGGACGGGAACACGCCGACGTCTGGACGGTCCCCGCCGACGGCACCGGCACCCCGCGGATCCTCATCCCCGACGCCGCGTCCCCCGCCGCCCTCGACGGCGGCGTCATCGGCACGGAGGCCGAGTGATCAGCGCGTCCGAGCCGCTGCCCGACGACGTCACGGCCGCTACGGCGATCACTCCGCGCGGAGCCGCGCCAGGTGGTGGTCGAGCAACGCCGCGACCTCCTTGGGCGTGTAGTGCCCGACCAGGGTGGCGTTCACGATGCCCTGAGCGAAGGCGTACAGGATGCTCGCCTCCTTGCCGGCGTCCAGGTGGGCGGCGAGTTGCCCGGCGGCCTGGGCGGCCCTGATATGTTCGGCGAGGAAGGACAGCAGGGACGAATACCCCGTCCGCATCGCGGCCGCCTGGTTCTCCGACACCACCGAGCTCGCCTGGAACGCCTGCCCGATGCGGTTGAGGTAGCTGCGCTCCTCATCCAGCGGCAACAGCTCCAGCACGGTCGCTCGCAGCACCTCCAGCGGCGTGGACTGGCGCGCGGCCACCGCCGTCACCCGGTCCCCGATCCAGATCCCGATGCGTTCCAGCGCCAGCAGCAGCATCTGGTCCTTCGTCGTGACGTAGTACTGCACCGCCCCCATGGACATGCCGGCCTCGGCGGCGACCTCCCTCAGGCTGACGCTCTCCATGCCCTTGTCGTGGATGACGCGGTGCACGGCCTCGGCGATGTGCCGCCGCCGGGCGTCGTGGTCGACGATCTTCGGCATCTCCCGCCACTTTCTCATGCGAGCGCATGGTAAAAGCTCTCGTTCCCGTTTATCGTGCGACTGTATGACAAAGCGGGCGACAGGGGGGATCCAGATGCGGGTTCTGATCGTCGGAGTCGGCACGCGTGGGGACGTGGCGCCGTACGCGGGGCTGGGGACGCGGTTACGCGAGGCCGGGCACGAGGTGGTGATCGCCGCGCACGAGCCGTACGCGGAGCTGGTGACCGAGGCGGGCCTGGGGTACGTCCCGCTTCCCGGAGACCCGCTCCGCGCGCTGACCGGCCGCTTGTCCATCAGCGCCTTCAAGGAGTACAGCGAGCAGCTCGTGGAAGGGCTGGCCGGGCTCGCCGGACAGGAGGCCGACCTGCTCCTGCTCGGTGTCGCGGGCGCGCCCGGCTGTCACGTCGCCGAGGCGATGGGCGTGCCGAGCATGGGGGTGCACCTGCAGCCGGTCGACCCCACAGGGGACTTTCCGCCGGTCATGAGCCTGTTCCAGCGGTCGCTCGGACGGTGGGGGAACCGCAGGGCGGCCCGGCTCGCGTTCGAGTCGCCCGCGGCCGGTCCGCTGCTGGCCGGGTTGGGCACCAAGATGCGGGCCCGGCTGGGACTGCCCCCGATGACCCCGCGCGCCCTCTACCGGCACCGGGAGAGCACGCGCTGGCCGGTCTTCCACGGGATCAGCCCGCTGGTGCTGCCGCGCCCGGCCGACTGGCGGCCAGGGCTGGAGATCACCGGCTACTGGTGGCCGCCCCGGCCGCGGGGATGGCAGCCGGAACCCGTGCTGCGCGACTTCCTGACATCAGGACCCACGCCGGTCTTCGTCGGCTTCGGCAGCCTGGCCGGGACGCGGGCCGAGCAGTACACCGAGCTGGCTGTGCAGGCACTGCGGCGGGCCGGGTTGCGCGGCGTGTTGCAGACCGGCCTGCGGGCACACATCTCCGACGATGTGCTGGCGATCGGCGACGTGCCGCACGACTGGCTGTTCCCCCGGCTGGCTGCCGTCGCCCACCACTGCGGCGCCGGTACCGCCGCGAGCGGGGTGCGGGCAGGGGTGCCCGCCGTGGCCGTGCCGGTCATGAACGACCAGCCGTTCTGGGCGTCCAGGCTGACGGCACTCGGCGTGGCCCCGGCCGCCATCCCGTTCCGCCGTCTGACGCCCGCACGGCTGGCCGCCGCGCTCACCACCGCAGTCACCGACCCGGCATACCGCCGGCGGGCCCAAGCCCTCTCGGCCCAGGTCTCGGCAGAGGACGGCGCGGCACCCGTCGTCGAGGCGGTGAACCGGCTCCAGACCACCCGCCGACCAGGATGACAAGCGGGAGGCGTCCACAAGGGCCGCCGGCGTCTACGACGGCACCCGCACCACCCTCTACGAAGGCAGCACCACCACGGGCAAGCTGAATCCGCGCCTGCGGGTGAACGACTACCTCGGCCAACTGCCGAGCTTGCCGTGAAGCGGCGGCTGCGGCTCGGCTCGGATCAGCTCGTACGCAGGTGCCGGACGCGGCATGACGAGCCCGACTCCCTCTGGAACCAGGCGATCAAGCCCTCTCGCCGGGTCGGAAGGGCGACCCTTGACCCGAACCCGGAGCAGGTTCGGAACCGCCCGAAGCAACGGCGTCCCATCTGATTCTCCTGATCAGATGGGACCGCGTCGACCTTGAGAATACTGTTTAATACCGGCTCAGGTCAGAGTCGATTTGCCTCAGCATTCTCCTCCCCAACCCTTGTTCACCAGATCGATGTTCTGTCCTATGGCGTCGATGAGCCCGGCGCTTCCGTGGTCGATGTAATAGCCGGTCTGGGTGTTGAAGTGGATGCAGTAGCTCGTGTATGTGCCCCAGGATAGGGTCTGGTATCGATAGTGGTCAGCGCCGAGTTGGGCGACCCCGTTGTTGAACACCCAGTAGTAATGCCCCTTGTCCAGCAGTCGGTTGGCGAGATTCGTATAGCTGGCGGCCATGAGCGAGTCGGCCTCGAGGCGATCCTTGTAGAGACACACCTGTCCCGAACGGCAGCCTCGGACTGTCGCCGTGCCGGCGGAAGCCGAAGTGGCGGGCGCGAAAGCGAGCAAAATCGCAGATGCGACGAGCGCAATCAGGCCGCGGGTAAGATTTTGGGCAGCTGAGGTTTTCATCATGTTCCTTTCGAGTGCTGCTGTTCCGCTCGTGGAGTGAGCTCGAAGAGCCGGAGCTCGCTCATGGCGACTACTCGTTGCAGGGGTACTGCGAGGCGTTGATCCAGTCGATCTCGGGGACTTCATTCGCGTAGGACCAAGACCTGATGCCGGCCGCGGGATTGCCCTCTTCTGCCCGGTGAATGCAAACCGGCCCATAGAACTGGTCGCCTATGGCGCGGACGGTGAGGGCGACGTGATCCTCGTAGTCCGGGTATCCGTAGTTGAACACCGAGCGGACGTTCCAGTACGACGGGCTGGACGCGCTGGACTTCCAGTCCTCGCCCCGCCCGATCCCGATCTTCGTCGCCGCGGAGGGGACCGGGGACGAGTACATGCAGATGTCGCCCCGCGCGCAGCCGTACATGCGATCGGGAAGGCTCGCCGCGCTCGCCGGTGACGCGAGCGCCAGCCCAGTCAGAGCGGCGACGGCGACGGCTGCCGGGATGAACCTTTTCAGCATGAGTTCTCCTCGCTTTGTTGCCTGGGCGGTCCCAGGTCGTGAAAGGGGCGGCCCACCGAGCGGATAACGGCAGGCAGGAGCCAGTCTTGATGGCTGATGGATTGTCTGGAACCCGGATTCGCCACCCAGACAAAGTGATCGCTGCACTGGCGGGCAGAATCAGTTCATCCCGCCGGGCTCGGGATCGTCACCCACTTTCAGCCTGAGCGGGAACACACAGGTCAGAACCTTCTCCTGTATCTCGGGCCGGGCGTTGCCGCCGGCCAAAAGCGTTGAACAAGACTCACGTACGCGATTCCACTCCCGGCGGCCCGTCGTCAGGAAGTGAAGGCTCGGTTCGTCAGCCGCCTGGACCTGTGGCCATAACGAATCCAAAGGCGATCCAAAGGGCTGCGTCCTACGGTGTGCCGCATGCGACCTACGACGGCAACGCGCCGCGCATTCATCATCGGGCTCGTAGCAGTGAGCGGATTCATCGCTGTCCCTGCGGGATCGGCCTCCGCCACTACCGTCCAGATTGCCTCTGACCTGCGCTGTTACAAGCAGGTTCTCACTGTCCGCGGTGGAGGCATCAGAGGATTCTCCGTCAACTGCACCGGCCCGATCCACAAAATCAGGACCTTCACCGTCTGGGGGTGGCGCCAGAACGCCAACCCGGTGGGGAGCAGCGGGATGAGCATCTACGGAGCTGAAAGCAGATGGGTGTCGCTGCCGACGCTCTCGAGCGGCACCTACGACCGGATCGACGTCAAGTGAACCCTGCTTCGGGTCCGGAACCTCTTCACGAGCAGAGAGCCTCCACGGCCGAGCTCGCCCACCGGCCCCACTGACCGCCACCACCACGATGGCCGCCACCCCGACCAGGGTGGCGGCCATCGGCGGCTGTCACCGCTCGCAGCCGTACCCCGCTGGGCCTGCTCGCCCGCCGCGCCGACGACGGGTGGCGACCGCCCTCGCTATCGTGATCACATGGGGGCAGACCACGTGCGGTTCAACATTCTGGGCCGGGTCGAGGCGACGGTCGGCGAGCGGCCGGTGCGGCTGGGCGGTTCGCGGGCCCGGCAGGTGCTGGCCATGCTGGCGGCCGGCCACGGTCAGGTGCTCAGCATCGACCGGCTGGCCACCGCCTGGGGCCATGACCCGCCGGCGACCGTACGCAACCAGGTCATGATCGCGGTGGCGGCCTTACGCAAGGCCTTACGCAGGGCGGGCGCCGAGTCGGAGATCATCAGGACCGAAGGGTCCGGCTACCGGCTGGCCGGCGGCCTGGTGGACACCCAGCTCGCGGAGCAGCGCATCGAACGGGGCCGGCAGGCGGCCCAGGCGGGACGGCAGGCCGAGGCCGCCGACCTCCTGGGCCAGGCCCTGGCTCTGTGGCGCGGCCCGGTGCTCGGCGACCTGGAACTGGAGGAGCTGGCGGCCTTCGCCGGGCGATGGGAGGAACTGCGCCTGGCCGTCCTCGAAGAGCGGGCCGAACTCGACCTCGCCCTCGGCCGCCACCGCGACGTGGTCGGCGAGTTGTCGGAGCTGCTCGCCGAACATCCGCTGAGAGAGCGCCTGCGGGGGCTGCTCATGACGGCGTTGCACGGCTCCGGGCGGCGGTCCGACGCGCTGGAGGTGTACCGGCAGGGGCGAGCCCTGCTGGCGGACGAACTCGGCCTCGACCCCGGGCCCGAGCTGCGCCGGCTGGAAGCGGCCATCCTCGCCGACGCCCCCGACCTCGACCTCGAACCCTTCCACGGGCGCGACGAAGCCGGGCAGGCGCCCGCCGAACTGCCCGCCGACGTGACCGGCTTCGTGGGACGCGAGCGCGATCTGGCCCTGCTGCGCCGGTACGCCTGCGCCGCGGGCACCCCGTCCGTCACGACCGTCACCGGCGCGGCCGGCGCGGGCAAGACCGCCCTGGCCGTACGGTTCAGCCATCTCGTGGCCGAGGAGTTCCCCGACGGCCAGCTCTACGTCGACCTGCGCGGGCACGCGCCCCGGCCGCCCATGCCGCCGATGGAGGCACTCGTCCGGATGCTCGGCTCGCTGGGGGTGCCCCCTGAGCGCATCCCCGAAGAGCAGGAGGCGGCGGCCTCCCTGTACCGCTCACGTCTGTCGGGCCGGCGGATGCTGGTGCTGCTCGACGACGCGCGCACGGCCGAGCAGGTACGCCCCCTGTTACCCGGCGCTCCCGGTTGCCTGGTCCTCGTCACCAGCCGCAACGCGCTCGCCGGGCTGGCCGTCTCCCACGGCGCCCGAGATCTGTCGCTCGGCGTGCTCGACCGGGACAACAGCGTCCGGCTGCTGGCCTCCATGGTCGGAGATCAGCGGCTGTCCGCCGAGCCGGAGGCGGCCGAGCAGATCGTCCGGCTGTGCGGCCGCCTCCCGCTGGCCCTGCGCGTGGCCGCCGCCACGCTGGCGACGCGCCCGCGCAGGTCGCTGGGCGAGTACGCCGCCGCGCTGTCCGCGCGAGGGCTGGACCTGCTGCGGATCGACGGCGACGTGGCGGTCCGGGCGGCGTTCGAGCTGTCGTACGCGGGACTGCCCGAGGCGGAGCGGCGCCTGTTCAGGCTGCTGGGGCTGATCCGAGGGCCGGACATCACCGCGCCGGCCGCCGCCTGCCTGGCCGACGTCGAGACCGCCGAGGCCGAACAGCTCCTGGACCGCCTCGCCGCCGCGCATTTGATCGAGGAGCACCGGCCGTACCGGTACACCTGCCACGACCTGCTCCGCCAGTACGCCGGAGAGCTCACGCTGCGCGACGACGCCCCCGCGACCGGCGTCCAGGCCCTCGAACGCCTCGGCGACTGGTACCTGGCCGAGGCCGTCGCGGCGGCCGAGAGCGCCTATCCCTCAATCACCCGCCTGCCGCTCCCCGTCACATCCGGGCTCAGGCCCCGCGCCGAGGCGATGGCCTGGCTCAGCGCCGAACAGGCCAACCTCGTCGCCTTCGCCCTGCACGCGGCCGACGCCGCCTCCCTCACCCCCGCCGCCCGCCGGCCTCCGATCAGCGGGCCCAGGCGGCACGCCTGGCTGATCGCCGACGCCCTGCGCGGCCATTTCGTCCACCACACCGCCACCAGCCTGGCCGACATCGTGGCGGTCTCCGACGCCGCGGTGCACGCGGCCACCGTCGAGGACGACCCGCTCGGCCTGGCGGCGGCCCACCTCAGTGCGGGCACGGCCGCCCTGTGCCGCGCCGCCTATTCCACTGCCCGAGCCGCCTGCGAGCTGGCCGTCCGGCACAGCGAGCGCGCGGACTGGTCCGCCGGCGCCGCCGCCGCGCACAACAACGCCGCCGCCGCCTGCCACGACCAGGGCGAGCTGGGCCAGGCCATCGACCATCTCGTCAGGTCCGTGGAGCTCAACCGCGAGATCGGCGACACCTACGGCGAGGCCCGCGCCACGGGCAACCTGGGCGCCGTGCACCTGGAATACGGCGACCTGGAGGCAGCGGAACGACACCTGCGTGACGCCCTCGCCCTCCACCGCAACCTGCGCGACAGCGAGCTGAGCCACTCCCTCAACGAGCTCGCCACCGTCCGGTGCCTCAGCGGAGACCTGGACGAGGCACTGGCCCTCGCCACCGAGGCACTCCGCCACGACCGCGCACGCGACCTGCACGTGCCCGAGTCCAAGAGCCTGGCCACGCTGGCGGAGATCCACCGTGACCGAGGCCGTCTCGACCTCGCCCTTGAGGCTGCGCTCCTGGCCGGTGAGCGTGCGGAAGGAGCGCGCCACGTCTATGCCATGTGCAGCGCCATGCACGTGCTCGGCACCGTCCGGGCGATGACCGGACATCACGGCGAGGCTCTGGACGCCCACCAGCAGGCGCTCACCTACGCCGTCACGGCAGGCATGCGGCGTCTGCAGGTAAGGCCGCTGCTCGGCCTCGCCCGCGCGCATGCCGGCCTGGGCATGCACGACCGCGCCCTCCAGTACGCCCGTCAAGCGCTGGACCAGGCGTCCTCGACGGGCTACCGCCGGCTGGAGGACCTGGCGCTGTCGCTCTTGGCCGACCTCGAAGGGCGGCCACGGCCGGCGCCTCGCGAGGGGGACGGGCGCCGTACTCGGCGGTGATGCGGCGCGAGGTGCGGGTCGCGCTGGGAGGTCGAACGGCGGGACCTCCGACGCCACGTTGATCAGAGCGGATTCGACGGCGCGTCGGCAGCCGCTCGCTCCTGGGAGACGGCGGTCGCCGGGAAGCACGCCGGGTTGACGCGCGCCTGCTGGGCGAGGAGGTCGGCGAAGGCCACGGTGATGGCGTCGGGACGGGTGCGGGTGTAGGCGGCGAGAGCGCGGCGGATCGGCGGATCGGGGCGGAGCAGGACGCCGTCGAAGTGGGGCGGGATGATGTTGGCCGGAACCAGGGCCGGACCGAGTCCGGCGGCCGCGAGGAGAGGAGCGGCGGAGGTCTGCTCGGCGCGGACCGCCGCCTGCGGGTGGAAGCCCGCTTGGGTGCAGACCTGGTCGAGCAGATCGGCGAGACCGTTGTCGGGGGCGTAGTGGACCCAGGCGCGGTCGGCCAGATCGCTGAGGGCGACCCTGCCGGTGGGGCTGCCGGCCAGGGGGTCGTCGGCGGGCAGGACGATCCCGAACTCCTCGACGCCGAGTTCGCGGATCGGTCCCTCCCAACCGGCGGGCACAGGGCCGACGGCGAGGTCGGCGCGGCCGGCGGCCATGGCGGCCTGGAGCCGGTCGGCGTGCGGGTACTCGCGCAGCCGGATCCGTACGCCGGGGTGCCGGCCGCGCCAGGCCCGCAGGACGGGCGGCAGGATGCCCAGACTGACCGAGTAGATGGCGGCCACCTCCACCTCGCCCTCCTCCAGTCCGGCCGTGCGCCGCGCCACCCTGTGCAGGCTCTCGGCCTCGGCCAGCGCGGCGCGGGCGTGCGGCAGCACCGCCCTGCCCATCGGGGTCAGGCGTACCGCGCGAGGGAGCCGTTCGAGCAGCGGGCCGCCGACCGCGGTCTCCAGCGCCCGCATCTGGTGGGAGAGCGCGGGCTGGGTGACGTGCAGGTGCTCGGCCGCGCGGGTGAAGGAGCCGAGGTCCACCACGGTCACCAGGTATTCGAGCTGCCGGAGCGTCGCCATCGCCATGAGCAGAGTTTATCGATCCGGTAGAAAACAAGCCTTGGACTCATGGCAGGTGGGTGAGCCAGAGTCGTGGACGTGGCCGCCACCGGCAAGGTCGGGCGGCTGATCCCCGACTGTTCGAAGGAGTTCTCCCATGTCCGATGACACGCGCTTGAAGGGACAACGGCTCGTCGTGGTGGGCGCGGGTTCGCACACCGGGCGCGCGCTGGCCAGGTCCGCGTCAGCGGCCGGCGCCGCCGTCGTGCTGGCCGGCCCGGACCTCCGCAAGCTGGAGTGGACGGCCGCCGAGCTGTCCGGGCCCGCCGAGGTGCGCGTGCTCGACCTCTGCGACGAACGGTCGATCGCCGACTTCGCCGGAGGTCTCGGCCGGTTCGACCATCTGGTCTCCACCGCCGCGGTGCCGGCCAACGGCCCGCTGAAGGACCTCGAAGCGGCCGACGTGCAGCGAGCGTTCTCGGCCAAGGTGATCGGGCCGCTGCTGCTGGCCAAGAACCTGGCGGGGCAGGTGTCCGAGCACGGCTCGTTCACCTTCTTCTCCGGTGTGGTCGCCTGGCGCCCGGCGCCCGCGCGCACGGTGATGGCCACCACCAACGGCGCGCTGGCCTTCCTGGTGCGGGCGCTGGCGGTGGAGATCGCGCCGGTCCGGGTGAACGCTGTTTCCCCCGGCATCGTCGACACCGGCGCCTGGGACGGCATGGGCGCCGACAAGGCGGCATTCCTGCGCGGGGTGGCCGAACGCAACCCGGCCCGCCGGGTGGGCACCCCCGAGGACCTGGTCAAGGCCGTTCTCTACGCCATCGACAACCCCTACGTCACCGGCACCGTGCTGCACGTCGACGGCGGCGGCCGCCTCGCCTGACCGCCGCCCCGCCGAATCATCCCGACCCGACCGACATCAGGAGCAGTTGATGGATCTTCACCTGGAGGGCAAGGTCTTCCTGGTCACCGGGGCCTCCGCCGGCATCGGCGCGGCCACCGTACGCACCCTCGCGGACGAAGGCGCCTTCGTGGTCGGCACGGCCCGCGGGACGGAGGGCATCGAGCGGCTCGGAGCCCGGGTGACCGCCGTCGCCGCCGACGTGACCGACCCACGCGCGCCCGCCCAGATCGTGACCGAGGTACTGGCCCGTCACGGACGCCTCGACGGCCTGGTCAACAACGTCGGCGGCCTCGAATCGCGCGGCGGCTTCCTGGAGGTGACCGACCAGCAGTGGCGGACGGCGTTCGACCTCAACTTCCACTCGGTCGTCCGCATGACCCGCGCCGCGCTGCCTGCCCTGCTGGAGCACGGCGGTTCGCTGGTCCATGTCAGCAGTGAGGCCGCCCGCCTGCCGGATGTGCCGCTGGTGGACTACGCCGCCGCCAAGACGGCCCTGCTGTCGCTGTCCAAGACCCTGGCGGGCGAGTTCGGCCCGCGCGGGGTGCGCTCCAACGTCATCGCCCCCGGCCCCACCCGCACCCGGCTGTGGGACGCCCCCGGCGGGTTCGCCGAGCAGCTCGGCGCCCAGTTCGGCCTCGCGCCGGAGGCGGCCGTCGACCACTTCGTCCGCGAGGTGCGCCGGCTGCCCAGTGCCCGGCTCGGCGAGCCCGAGGACGTGGCCCGGGTGATCGCCTATCTGCTCTCGCCGCTCGCGGGCCAGGTCACCGGCGCCGAGTGGGCCATCGACGGCGGCGCACTGCGTCAGATCTGACCCGTCATCACCCCGTTCTTCCGCCCGGTCGAAGGGACCGGACGGCCTTCCCGGCACGCGCCGAGCGTGCCGGCTGATCCGAGGAGTACCGCTCATGCGTTCACGCACCCTTGTCCGCGTCGCCGTCGTCGCCGTGGCGGCGAGCCTCGCGGGCGGCAACGTCACGGCCGCCCACGCGCACGACGACGGTCACCGGCAGGGCCCGTACGCCTGGCCCCAGCGCCTGATCGACCACTCACCCGACCTGGTCCAGCCCAAGGCGATCACCGTGGACCGCTCGATCGGCGACAGGCGCGCGGCCCAGGAGGTCCACCTGGCCCAGCAGCTGTACACGTTCTGGAACACCGGCGAGCAGAAGTACCTGGACGCCGCGGTCAGCCCGCGGTTCAAGGACAACACCCTGCCGGCCGGCCGTCCGCAGGGCCCGACCGGCCCGGTCTTCGCCTCGAAGAACTTCCGCGCCGCCGTGCCGGACCTGACCTGCGAGCTGGCCGACCTGCTGGTCACCGGTGACAAGATCACCGCCCGGCTGGTCTTCCGCGGCCACTTCACCGGCGCCTTCAACGGCGTCCAGGGCAAGGGCCAGAGCGTCGACTTCAACGCCATCGACATCCAGCACGTCGGCACCGACAGGATCATCGAGGACTGGCACATCGAGGACAACGCGACGCTGCTGAGCCAGCTCGGAGTCGACGGCTGACACCTCGCCTGACCCCTACGCCGCGTGCCTGGCCACCGCGGCGGCGCCCGTGCCGGCCAGGGCGAAGAGCGCGGCCAGGGCGAGCCAGCCCGCCGTACGGTGTTCGACGGCGGTGGTGGCGAGGATCGGCGAGACCATGGCGGCCAGCGCGTAACCGGTCTGGCTGAGCCCCTGGTAGGCGCCCGCGCTGCGCGGGTCGGCCAGTTCGAAGGCCATGCCCCAGCCGCCCGCCTCGCCCAGGATCTCTCCCATGGTGTGGGCGAAGGCGGCCAGCACGAACAGGACGCAGGCGACGATCACGTTCCCGTAGGCGGCCAGGGCGTACAGACCGCAGGCGAGAGCGAGCAGCCACGAGGCGCGCCTGACCGTGAGCCCGGCCTGGCGCACGTCGTCGGTGCCACGTGAGGCGCGCACCTGCAGCGCGGCGACGACCACGGTGTTCAGGACGAGCAGGACGGAGACGATGGCGGTGGGCGCGCCGGTGGTGGCGACCCAGAGCGGCACGCCGACGGTCAGCAGGCCGAACTGCATGGCCACCACCGCGTTGCACACCACGCTCGCGACATACCTGCGGTCCCTGAGCGGCGAGGGGCCGCCGGACGCCGCGCGCTGCCTGACGGCGGTCATCCTGGCGGCCAGCTCCGGCACCTGACGCCCGAGCCCGGCCAGCGGCACGGTGGCCGTCAGCAGCAGGACCCCGGCGGCGACCATCGCCACCCGGTAGGCCGCCGCGGTGCCGATCAGCAGCGCCGCCGCGGCTGCGCCCGTGCCCAGGCCGATGAAGACGTTCGTGACCACCCGCATCCGGGCCCGGATCTCGACCCGCTCCGGGCCGGGGTACCACCGGGCCAGCATCGCCTGCTTGGCGGAGGACCCCACCGAACGCGTGATCACCGCCGTGCAGGCGATCAGGGTGAACACGACGGCGTCGGAGACGAACGTGTAGGCGAGCAGTGCGAGCCCGTTGAGCCCCGTCGCCACCGTCTGGACGCGGTGCGCGCCGACCCGGTCGGCCAGCCACCCTCCCGCGTACGAGGCCAGCACCCCGGTGCCGCCCGCGATGCCCAGCCCGAGACCCACCGTCTGCACGCCGAGCCCGATGACGAGCGTGAAGTACAGCGTGCTGACGGTGTAGAAGACGCCGCTGGAGAGCGCGAACGCCATCGTGCTGAGGGTCAGCGAGCGGGCGACGCGGTCGCTGGGGAAGAACGTCTGGATCACGGGGGCCTTTATCCCGCGATAGGGCCTTTGTCGCCAATTGATGTAGCGTATGGCTTCATGCCGGGGCTGATCGAGTACGAGCTCGCGGGCATGGACGTCGCGGACGTCCGCTTCGCCATCTCGCCGCTCAACGAGCTCACGCTGTCGTTGCGCACGTTCCGCGACCCCGGGCGCTACCCGGTGCACCTGCCCTGGCTGCGCCGCACCGAGCAGGTCCGCTCCACGCTGGACGTGCCCCTGCTGCGCGCGCTCACCAACGACGACATGTGGACGCCGGACTACCTGTCGCCCCGCCCCCATGCGCCGCTCACCCGCATCGACGACGAGTTCGCCGCCCTGGCCCGCGTGCCCGCCGGCCGCGTGCTCGACGACCTGCGCTCCATCCACCCCCGGCTCCCCGAGCCGTTGCGCGGCGACCCGTCGGCCCGCATCCTGGACGCGCTGCGCGACTACTGGCGCACCTGCTTCGCGCCGTGGTGGCCCAGGATGCGGGCGGTCCTGCAGGCCGACGTGGTCCACCGGGGCCAGGTCATCTCGGCCCACGGCCTGGCGGCGATGTTCGCCGACCTCAACGAACGCGTCCAGCTGAAGGACGGGGTCGTCCGCATGCGGCTGATCAGCGACGCCCGCTACCGGCGCGCCACCAGCGGCGAGGGCCTCACCCTGGTCCCGACCCTCTTCAGCCGGGCCCCCACGACCCCCATCTCGCCGTCGGAGCCCCCTTTGGTCATGTACGGCACCCGGGGCGCCGGCACGCTCTGGCAGTCCGAGCCCCATACGTCCCCAGCGGTGCTCACCGACCTTCTGGGCGCCACCCGGGCAGGGCTGCTCACCACGCTCGAAGCCCCCGCCTCCTCGACCGAGCTGGCCGGCCGCCTGGGCGTCACCACCTCGGCCGTCAACCAGCACCTTCGCACCCTGCGCGCCGCCGGCCTGCTGGCCAGCGCCCGCCACGGCCGCTCGGTCCTCTACCTGCGCTCCGAACTCGGCGACGCCCTGGTCACCGGCTCGGGACTCCACCGTGAAGGCGATTGAGCCGGGCGCACCCAGGCACTCTCCGTCCTCCTGCGGAGGCCGTGCGCCGCATGGCGACCCTTGTGCGGACCGCCCGCGGCGGCGCCACGTGACCTGCGGGGCCGGGTGACGCGTTTCGCCGGAGCGTTCGACGACTCCACGATCGCGGAGGTCAGCCGTTGATGAGCAGGGCCAGGCGGTCCCAGGCGGGGGAGGAGGCTGCCGGCTGGGATTGCGCGGCCGGCCGGGCGATGGCGGGAAGGCGGGGATCGTCCGCGGGCGGAACGGGAAATCGGTTCGTCACCGGCCGGTGGCGTCAGAGAAGGCGTACGGGGCCCGTGGACTCACGCTCGATCAACGCCGGCTGTGACACCCACTCCCGTGCCTCCGTGCGCGCCTTGATCCGCTCCAGTGCCAGGTCGGCCGCGACGCGGCCCATGGCGGTGCCGTACTGGGCGATGGTGGTGAGCGAGAAGCGCGGGTGCGAGGCGAACTGGGTGTCGTCGTAGCCGACGACAGAGACGTCATCGGGCACTCGCAGCCCATGCTCCGACAGCGCCCGCAGGCTCCCGAAGGCTCCCTGGTCGGACCCGACGAACAGCGCGGTCGGCGGATCCCCCCGGTCGAGCAGCGCCGCCGTGGCCCGGTAGGTCTCGGCCTCGCTGCCGCCGCAGGTCACCACCGACAGGTACGCGTCGAGCCCCAGCCGTTGCATCGCCTCGCGGTAGCCGGACTCGCGTACGGCATGCGGGCTCAGCATGCCGGGCCCGGAGACGTTGTGCGAGAGGTGAGTGATCCGCCGGTGCCCCAGCGTCGCCAGGTGCTCGACGGCCAGGGCCGCGCCTGCTCGGTCGTCGTTGACGACGCGGTCGTAATGGTCGCTCGCGTCGTGCCTGGCCACCACCACCGTCGGCAGCCGCTGGGCGAAGGAGTCGAGCCAGGACGCGCGCACCTTCGGCGAGACGACGATGACCGCTTCCACCTCGCGGTCCCACAACGACTCCATGCCGGGGTTCCGCTCGCTGGTCTCGTGGTCGAAGGGGGAGACGAGCATCCGGTAGGGGCCGGTGTCCAGCTCCTCGTAGACGCCGTCGAGGATGTCGGCGAAGAACTGGCCACGCAGCAGGGGGACGGCCACCCCGATGGTGCGGGTGGCGGTGCGCATGGCGCGGGCGGCTTCCCGGGGGCGGTAGCCGAGCTCGGCGATGGCCCGTTCGACGCGTTCGCGCATGCGCGGGCTCACGCCGTAGGCGTCGCGCAGGACCTTCGACACGGCAGCCCGTGACACCCCTGCCGCGGCGGCGACGTCGGAGATCGTGGGGCGCGAGGAACTCATGTCAGCAACATAGCGGTCCGGAACTTCCCTCTTGAAAAATGTAGATCGATCCACAATAGTCGCTTCACACAACGCGGACCAGCGGCGTGCGGGCCGTGGAACCCCCTACACGAGGTATCGACGCAGATGACACAGACGACGGCCAGGCGTGCCTGGAGGACGGCCGCGCTCGGCGGCATGGCCTCCTACATGGACGCGGCCACCATCGTGGGGACCGGCACCGCGCTGGTTCTGTACAAGCAGCAGCTCGGGCTGAGCCCGTGGATGATCGGCACGGCGTCGTCCGTCCTGACGCTGGGCCTGGCCCTTGGAGCCGTGTTCGGCGGACGGCTCGGGGATCTGCTGGGCAGACGCAGGGTGTTCACCTACGACCTGGTCGTCTTCGTCGCCGGTCTCCTGCTGCTGGCCTTCGCCGTCCAGCCATGGATGATCTTCGTCGGTGTGGCCGTCACGGGGCTGGCGATGGGCGCCGACATTCCGACCTCCTTGGCGCTGGTGGCCGAGGAGGCGCCGGAAGGCCGGCGTGCCAGGCTTGTCGCCTTTTCGCAGGTGCTCTGGAGTTGTGGCGGATTCGCTGCCTACCTCATCGCGTTCCTGGTCTCGGGGACCGGAACGATCGGCGCGCGGATCATCTACCTGCACGTGATCGTCGTGGCCTTGGTGGTGCTCGTGCTGCGCCGGAGGCTGCGTGAGTCGGAGGAGTGGGTACGCGAGCGCGACCGGCAGCAGGCCGGCCCGGCCGAGGGCGTGCGCGGCGACTCCTGGCGCGTGCTGACGTCCAGGCCGCTCCTCGGCGCCGTCGTCGGGCTCGGCCTCTTCTACGCCGTCGGCAACCTGGTCGCCAACACGTTCGGCCAGTTCCAGACGTTCCTGTTCACCGAAGTGGCCGGGGCGCAGGTGTCGACGGCCACCCTCGTGGGGATGCTGGCCTATCCGCTCGGGTTCCTCACCATCCTGATCTTCATGAAGTACGTGGACGGGCCCGCCCGGATGCTGCTCTACACGATCGGTGTCGCGATCATGGCGATCGGGACGGCGATCCCGCTGATCGTGGGGCTGAACACGGTGACGCTGATCATCCTGAAGTTCGCCATCACGATCGGCGCGAGCTTCGCCGGCGAGGTCATCTTCAAGGTGTGGTCGCAGGAGTTCTTCCCCACCCTGATCAGAGGCACCGCGCAAGGCGTCGCCATAGCCTTCACCCGGTTCGTGGCGGCGGGCTTCGCGCTGGTCACCCCGGTGATCGCCGACGCCAGCCCCCAGGCGCTGATGGTGGTGCTGCTCGCCGCCGTGCTCATCGCCGCGCTGATCGCCTGGACGTGGATCTTCCCGCTGCGCCGCCGCATGCCGGCCACCGCCGACCCCATGGCGGTCCGGTGAGCGTCGACCTGCGGCTGCACGGCATGCCGGCGCCGCGACCGCGTCTGTCCTGGCGGACCACCGAGCCGTTCGACGCCTACCGCGTCGAGCTCACCCTCGCCGGCAGGCGACCCGTCGTGCACACGGCGGAGGGCGCCGAACAGCTCGGCGTGCGATGGCCGTTCGCCCCACTGGACTCCCGCGCCGCCGGAGCGCTGCGCGTCAGCGTCGGCAGCCGGGGCCGCTGGGGGGACTGGAGCCGGCCGCTGGCCTTCGAGACGCCGCTCTTCGGCGCCGGGGACTGGAGCGCGCGCTTCGTCTCGCCGCGGACCCTCGGCGGGGTGCTCACCGCCGCGCCGCTGCTGAGCCGTACCGTGAAGCTGCCCGCGGCGGTGACACGCGCCCGCCTGCATGTCACCGCGCTCGGGCTGCACGTGACGCGGATCAACGGCGAGCGCGTCACCGACGAGGAACTGGCGCCCGGCTGGACCAGTTACGGCCGGCGGCTGCGTTACCGCACCCACGACGTGACCGCCCTGCTCGGGCCGGGCGAGAACGAGGTCACCGCGCTGCTCGGCAACGGCTGGTACCGCGGCAGGCTCTACTCGCGCGGCGAGCGAGCCCTGTACGGCGACCGGCTCGCGCTGCTGGCGCAACTGGAGATCGAGTGCGCCGACGGAAGCACGCACCTGGTGGTGACCGACGAGAGCTGGCGGGCGCACGCCACGGGCGTCCTCGCGGACGACCTCTACGACGGACAGACCACCGACCTGCGGATCGGGCGCGGACCGGGCGAACCGGTGGAGGTGCTCGACGAGCCCCTCGACCAGCTCTTTCCCGGCGACTCTCCGCCTGTTCGGCCGGTCGCCGCAGTGCCGGGCGGCAGGCGGTACGCGGCCCCGTCGGGGGAGCTGCTGGTGGATTTCGGGGAGAACCTGGTGGGCTGGGTACGGCTGCGCGTGCGCGGGCGTGCCGGGCAGGAAGTCGTCGTCCGGCACGCCGAAGTGCTGGAGGACGGTGAACTGGGCGTCCGCCCCCTGCGCAGTGCCCAAGCCACCGACCGCTACGTGCTGGCCGGTGGACGGACCGAGGTGCTGGAGCCGTCGCTGACCTTCCACGGCTTCAGGTACGCGGGGCTGCGTGGCGTGGCTCCTGAGGAGATCGAGTCGGTCGAAGCGGTCGTTCTCAGTTCCGACCTGCGCCCCACAGGGCATTTCCGCTGCTCGGATCCCGATGTGCAGCGGCTCCACGACAACGTGGTGCGCAGCATGCGCGGCAACTTCCTCGACGTGCCGACCGACTGCCCCCAGCGGGACGAGCGGCTCGGCTGGACGGGCGACATCCAGGTCTTCGCGCCCGCGGCCGCCTTCCTGGCCGACTGCTCGTCCTTCCTGTCCTCGTGGTTGCGGGATCTGGCGGCGGAGCAGTTCGAGGACGGCTGCGTGCCGTTCGTGGTGCCGAACGTCCACCACAACATCCTTCCCGCTGCCGCCGCGTGGGGCGATGCGGCCACGATCGTGCCGTGGACCCTCTACGAGCGTTACGGCGACGCCGAGGTGCTGCGTGAGCAGTATCCGAGCATGCGGGCGTGGGTGGAACGGCTGCGCGCCTTCGCGGGGGAGGACGGCCTGTGGGCCGGCCGGTTCCAGTTCGGCGACTGGCTGGACCCGGCCGCCCCGCCGGACGCGCCCGGCGACTCCCGCACGGACAAGGACCTGGTCGCCACCGCGCACTACATCCGCAGCACCGACCTGCTGGCCAGGACCGCCACCGTGCTCGGCCTGAGCGAGGACGCGCGACGCTACCGAGACCTGGCGGCGCAGGTGAGGCGTGCGTTCGCGGCCGCCTACGTCACGGAGCGCGGGCTGATGGTCAGCGACACTCCCACGGCTTATGCGATGGCCCTGCACTGGGACCTGCTGCCGACGCCGGAGCAGCGGGAAGCGGCTGGAACGAGGCTGGCCGACCTGGTGCGAGCCAACGGCTTCCGGGTGGCGACCGGATTCGTCGGCACGCCGCTGATCACGGATGCGCTCACCGAGGCGGGATACCCGCACCTGGCGTTCCGGCTGCTCCTGGAACGCTCCTGCCCGTCGTGGCTCTACCCGGTGACGATGGGGGCGACGACGATCTGGGAACGCTGGGACAGCATGCTGCCCGACGGCTCGATCAACCCCGGCCAGATGACCTCGTTCAACCACTATGCGCTGGGCGCGGTCGCCGACTGGCTGCACCGGCGGGTGGCCGGCCTCGCGCCCGCCGCCCCCGGCTACCGGCGGATCGAGGTCCGCCCGCTGCCGGGACATGGGCTGACCTGGGCGGAGGCCGATCTGGAGACCCCGTACGGCGACGCGGGCGTGGCGTGGCGGATCAGTGACGGCACCCTCATCCTCGAAGCGCGGGTGCCGCCGGGGACCGAGGCGATCGTGCACCTGCCGGGGCGCGAACCGTTCCGGACCGGCCCCGGCCGTCATCAGTGGAAGGCCGAGCTGCCGCCGCCGGCGTCGCCGGAAGTGATCGCGGACGCCGTCGACGACGCTTGGTTGTGGGAGCGCCTGACACAGGCGATGACCGCCCATGGCGTGATCGGCGATCCGGCGGCCCTGGCCGCTCGCGGGTTGCGCCTGCCGCTGTCCGAGCTGGCCTCCGTCGTCGCCCCGCGTGCCACACCGGAACAGGTCGCGCGGCTGCAGTCGGCCCTGGAAGAGCAACTGCGGCCGTGAGCCGAGGTCGGGCCGGGCGCAGTGGACGGCCTCAGGTGCGGTGGGCGGGAGGCCGTCCATCGAGGCATGAGACGAGCCCCAGCCGTCTCGCACATGGCCGCCGTGCTCAGGTTCTGGCGCCTGCGGCCAGGACGCGCCCGACCAGGATGTCGGCGAACCTGTCCGGCTGCTCGAACAGCGACCGGTGCCCGGCCCCGGGCAGGACGGTGTGTTCCTTGTGCGGCGCCACGAGTGTGGCGTACCAGTCGTCCAGCAGCCGGCGGCGTTCCGGGACCTCGTCGGCGCCGTCGATGAAGTGGACGGGGACGGCGAGCCGCGGGACGCGCGTCCGCAGGTCGAGGTCGCGGGCCCGCGGGTAGTAGCGGTCGTAGGCGTCGAGGAAGCCGGTGACGAGGTGCACTTTGTCCAGCAAGGAGTATTCGGGCGCCGCCAGGCTCTCGTCGAGGCCGCCCTGTCCGTTCCCGGTCGCGTAGACCTTGCTCTCGGCGAGCAGCATCGGCTCGTAACCGTACATGCCGGCATAGGGCGGGGGCCCGACGGCCTCCAGCGCGGCGGCGAGGTCGCGGTCACGGTGACCGCGCGCCCAGGCGAGGGTGTCGGCGTACTGGACGCGGTCGGCGGCGCCGGTGTTCACTGCTTGACCGACGCCGACGTAGGCGTGGAACAGCTCGGGCCGCCGTTGCACGGCGAGCACCGCCGGCAGGGTGCCCCCGGAGTGCGCCAGGAGGTAGATCCGGTCCTTGCCGAATCGGGTTCTGAGGTAGTCCGCGGCGGCGAGGATGTCGCCGGTCTCGCTCGCCGGGGTCAGCGTGGCGGTGGGTTCGAGCGCCGGGTAGGAGCTGCCGCCGCCGCGGCGGTCGAGGGTGGCGACGACGGCGTGGTCCTCCAGCGCGGACAGGTGCCTGCGCACCGCTCCGCGTTCGGCCGCGCCGGGCGCGCCGGGGACGAACAACAGGACCGGCTTGGCCGTGTCCCGGCCGCGGATCATCAGTCCGAGCCGGTGGGAGCCGCTCGGGACGGTCGTCAGCTCGGCGACGGCACGCTCACCGGCGATCGGGGCGGTGCTCGCGGGCAGCGCGACGCCGATCGCCGGCGCGGCGACGATCACCGCGAGCAGGCCGATCAGCGTCCGGCCGAGCAGGCGCCGGACGCGGCCTGTTCCCGGTCCTGATCGGGCCAGGCCGGTTCCCTGTCCTGAGCGGGCAAATCCGGTTCCCTCCCTTGATCGGGCCAGGCCGGCTCCCCAGGCGGCGCCGACGAGCATCGGAAGCAACGCGAGCAGCCCGTGCACCCCCCGCCCGGCGAGGAACGCCAGCACTCCGAACAGCCCACCCTGAGGCGCGTCGACGCTCGGCCCTTCCGCGCCGGTGCGGACGATCTCGAAGACCAGGGCGAACACCGCCGGCGCCGCGATCATCGCCCATCGCGACCTGGCGAGGTATCCGGCGACCCCGCCCACGACCAGGCTGAACCCGATGCTGGTCAACGCCGCTGCCGGGGTCAGCGGCCCGCGCGGCGTACTCACCCCCGCGACCGCTCCCCACACCAGCGGTGCGAGTACGGGCGCAATCCTGTTCACGATCATCGCCACCCCCTTTCAATGTAGCAGTCGCTACATGCATACGAATGTAGCATGCGCTACGCTCGTGGGTGGGACTGCTACGGTCGAGCCATGGATCGTCGTGCCGAGCTGGCCGAGCAAGTGCTGGACTACGTGCTCGAACACGGTCTGATCGGGTTGTCGCTGCGTCCGCTGGCCACCGCCCTGAACACCAGCGACCGCATGCTGATCTACCACTTCGGCAGCAAGGAACGGCTCGTCGGCGCCGCCCTCGCGCTCGCGCAGCAGCGGCTGGCCGCGGCGGCCGAACCTCCCGGCGAGGCGGTGCGCAGCGTCGCCGACCTCGTCAGGCATCTGTGGTCCAGCCTCGCGCACCCGAGCGGCACGCAGGCCACCCGGCTCTATCTCGACCTGTCCGTCCTCGCCGCCAAGGAACCCGAACGCTGGAGGGCCGCCGTCGAACAACTGCGCGGGCCGTGGCGCGAGCCGTTGCGGAGCGGCCTCCTCGCCCTGGGGGTCGCGGCGGGCGAGGCGGAGCCCCTCGCCGACCTCATCCTCGCCACACTCGACGGCCTGGCGCTCGACCGCATGGTCGCCGCGGACCCGGCGCGCGCCGACAACGCGGCGGCGGCCTTCGCCGACCTCCTCGACCGCCACCCCGGCCGACCACCGGAAACCCGGCCGGCAGCGCAGTGACGGACTTCGGGATCAATGGGCGCGCTGGAGGTGCGTACCGGCACGCGCCGTCCCGAAACCCGGTGGCCGTTCGTTGTCGGCCCGCATACGTCCGGCCGCGTGGCTGACGAGTGCTTCGGGCATCCACGACTCGCCGCGATCCACGATCCGCTCGACCCCGACCGCGGTGACCTCGACGCCTACGGTCGTCGGCGTCGATCCCGCTCGGGCGTCCATCGACGTCGCGCACGCCGAACCCGGCAGTGAGCGAGTGCGCTGGATCTGCGGTGACGCGACGGGCGTCCCGTCGCTGCAGGTCGATCTGGTGACGATGACGGCGAACGTCGCCCAGGCCGTCCCGGGCGACGGTGCGCACTTGCCCGAAGCGCGACCGACCGGGCGCCGTCCTCGGGTATCCCGCGAAATCGATCTTGTCAAGAGTTGATCATTTAAGGCCCGTACCATACTTTTTCGTTCATCCGACCCTGACGGGAGCGACGGATGAATCTGAATGCGGCAGTTGCGACCGGAGCCGCTGCTCAGGCCGTACTCATCGTGGTTTTCCTGATAGCGGCACTGTCAAAGACCATAACCCACCGCGAACTCGGCCGGACCATCGCACAACTCGGTCCGGCGGCTCTGGGAAGGCATGCCGCGATCGCGGTGATCGGCGTCGAGATGCTGGCCGTGATCGGCCTGACGGTGGCGCCGTCCGCCTTGTGGCCCCGCGCGCTCATCGTGCTGCTGGCGCTGGCGTTCGCCGGCGCCGGGATCCGCGCGCTGAGCCGTGGCGAGAAGATCAAGTGCGGTTGTTTCGGGAACGGCGGCGCGGTGCTCGGCTGGCGCCAGGTGCTGTACCTCCCGCTGTGGCTGGCGCTTGTCGTGCTGGCCGAGGCGAACCCGCCGGCCTGGACCGGGCAGGAGGGCCTGCTCGGCCTGGCCGTGGCGCTGCTGGCCATGGTCGCCTGGAAGCTGAGGGCCGAACTGCGCCTGTTGCGCCCGCTGCGGGAGGACCGGATGGTGCTTCCCGACCCCACCCAACCCGAAGCGGAGGTGCACGCCGCATGACGACGGTGCTGCTCATCGTGATCTGCCTGCTGGCCGTGGTGCTGTTCGTCCAGATCGGCGCGCAGGTGGAACTCTTCCAGCAGGTCAAGCAGATCCGGGGCTACCTCGACATGGAGGACAAGCCCACCCCGGTGGAGCTGGGAACCCTGGAGGGTGCCCCGCCGAGCCGCTTCGGCCTGCCGGCGGCCCTCGACGAGGCCGAGCGGGCCATGGTGCTGTTCCTGTCCAACAAGTGCGAGACCTGCCACAACCTGGCGTCGGCGCTGCGTGGGGGAGCGGTGCCGCCATCGATGTGGGTCGTGGTCGTCCCGGTGTCCGGGGACGGCAACGAGTTCATCGCCGAGTTCGGGCTGTACGGCGAGCGGGTGGTCCTCGACGAGGACGAGAGCATCGTCGGCAGCATCGGGCTCGACATCACACCCGTCGCACTCCACGTCACCGAGGGGAAGCTGACACGGGCCCACACGGTGCCGACGGTCAGGCAGATGTACGCGGCCGCCCCTGTTCCCTACAAGCACAACCTGGCCGGCAAGCCCTCCGTACGGCACTGATCCGATTTCATCCCACGGCCAGAGAGGCCAACATGGATCACCTCCACAAAATGTCGGAAGGACCGGACGCGTCGAACCGGCGAGGATTCCTCGGCTGGATGGGCAGGGTCGGCGTCGCGGCGATCGGCGCGGTCGCGGGTGCGACCGTGATGACCAAGCCGGCGGCGGCGGCGAACTGGCGTTGCTGCAACCTCGCCCTCCCCAACACGTTCTGCAAGACCAACAGCAGCGGACAGTACGTCTGCCCGTCCGGCTACAGCATGAAGGTGTGGCAGTGCTGTAGCGGCTCGGCGCCGTACCAGCGGAAGTACGCCTGCGGTGAGTGCACGAAGGGCGCCGACTGCGGTACGGGCCCGTTCATCTGCTCGGCCGGCTGGACCGTCAACGCCAACGGCTGCTGACAGCGACCGGGTGGCCGGTCCGGCGCGATGGCCGCGGCCGGCCACTCCGGATGGAGGATGTCGTGTCCCTTGACACCTGGCTGACCTTCGCGCTGCTCCTGCTCATCGCGAGCGCGGGCTTCGCGCAGTTGTTCAGCTTTTGAGGCCTTTCCTTCGTCGGATACCTCCGCCCCCTGGTCCAGGGGAGAGTTCCCGGGGAGAAGCCCATGTACCGGCCGATCCTCATGCTCATGCTCGGCTTCAGCCTCTCCGCGCTGCTCGCGTACGGGCTGGTGCACCTGCTCGGCTCCGGCCTGTTCGGCGGGATGCCCGGGACGGGCGCCAAGCTCGCCGCGGCGACGGTGATGCTCGCCTGCCTGGTCATCGACTCCGGCCTGTTCGGGCTGCGCACGCCCATGTGGCGGCGCCAGACTCCGCAGCAGCATTTCTACCGGTTCGGCCCGGCCAGGGGAGCGCTCCTGTGGGGGCTGGACACCGGCCTGGTCCTGACCACGTTCAGGGTCACCTCGCTCACCTGGGCGGCGCTCGGCGTCACGCTGTTCGGCCTGGTGCCGTGGTGGGCGGGTCTCGCCTACGCGATCGGCTTCACCTGGCCGGGTTTCGCGCTGGTCGCGATCGTGCCGTCGTCGAAGGACCTGGTGGAGATCCCTGAGCCGATGTGGCTGATCGACTGGCTCATGGAGAAGGAGAAGCCGGTCAGGCGGCTGATGCTGGGCCTGCTCACGGTCGTGTTCGCCGGCGTCGTCGCTTCGTCGTTCCTGGGCTGACGCGCCGCCCGCCGCTCGCGCGGGCGGCGCGTCGAAGGTCAGCAGGCGCCGTTGAAGAAGGAGATCTCACGCCGGACGACGGGCTCGCCCGGCACCCGGAACTCCAGCGGGACGCACGCGGGCTCCTTCACGTAGAAGCCGCCCACGAACATCGTGTCGTGGTCGGAGCACGCGGTGAAGGACACCGAGTGATCGGCCTCGGCCGGGGTGCGGGCGTTCCTGGACGGCTCGGAGTAGAGCAGGCCCGCGCTGTCGTGGAACTTCGCCGGGATGGACACCGTGATCGTCTTGCCCTTCCTGACCAGCGCGCCGACCTTGAACCTGTGGTCGCTTCCGTACTGCTCGGCCCGCGCGTCGCCCCACGCGAGCAGCCCGGGGATGAGCAACGGCCCCACCACGAGGTCGTCCGGCTCGGCCGTGCGGCTCGCCGTCTTCTCTCCCGGGAACTCGCCGTTGCGGTTCGCGCAGTTCAGCACCCGCGGATTCGCCAGGCTTCCCGGCCGGCCGGACGACTGCGCCGCCGTTCCCGCGTCGGCCTCCCCGGTGGCACAAGCGGTCAAGGACGGCAGCAGCGCCACCAGCGCCGCCCAGATCGATCCCCTGCGTACACCTTTGAAGATCATTATCCAGTTGTACACCTCGCCGCCGGAGGTGGCCAGACGTCAGTGGATCACCACAGCGCGGTGCGCCGTCGTCGCCGTCCGCGAGTGAGTGGCTCGGCGTGAGAAAGATCTTCAGTCGGAGCCCCCGAGCGGGTTAAGATCACCAGCGGAGGCGTCCGGGTGCCTGGTGGCCCTCTCGGTCTTCAAAACCGATGGCGCCGAGCATCTCGGCGCGGCGGGTTCGATTCCCGTCCGCCTCCGCCAGACCTCACCCCTGGAGTCCTGCTGAGCATCGACGCGTTACTGGCTCGGGCGCGTGCCGGGCTGCGCCGCCTGCCGCCTGCCGAGGCTCTCGCCGCGGCGAGTCGTGGTGACGCCTACATCGTGGACACCCGGCCGGAATTCCAGCGGCGCAGCGGCGGCGAGGTGCCCGGCGCCATCGTGATCGAACGCAACCATCTGGAGTGGCGGCTCGATCCCCGTTGCGCCGCGCGGATCCCCGAGGCCACCTCGGCGCACATCCGCTGGATCGTCCTGTGCGACGAGGGATACTCCTCCAGCCTGGCCGCCTCGGCCCTCAGGCAGATCGGGCTGGCGAACGCCACCGACGTGATCGGCGGCTTCCAGGCGTGGATCGCGGACGGGCTGAGGGTGAGCCGCCCCGCCGTCCTCACCCGGCCGCGGGGTCCGGGCGAACCGGGCACGGACACGAGGCTGACGGCCGCCGAGCGCGCATGTGGGTGATCGCCACCGCCGGGCACGTGGACCACGGCAAGTCGGCCCTGGTCCGCGCGCTCACCGGGATGGACCCTGACCGCTGGGCCGAGGAACGACGCCGGGGCATGACCATCGACCTCGGCTTCGCCTGGACCACGCTCGGCTCCGGCCGGCAGTTGGCGTTGGTCGACGTTCCCGGGCACGAGCGGTTCGTCACCAACATGCTCGCCGGCGTCGGCCCGTGCCCCGCGGTCATGTTCGTGGTGGCGGCGGACGAGGGGTGGCGGGCCCAGTCCGCCGAGCACCTGGCCGCCCTGCACGCCCTGGACGTGCGGCACGGCCTGCTCGTGGTCACCCGCACCGACCTCGCCGATCCCGGACCGGCGCTGGAGGAGGCCCGCCTCCACCTGGAGGGGACGAGCCTGTCGGGGATCGACGCCGTCTCCGTCAGCGCCCGGACCGGGCAGGGCCTGCCCGAGTTGTCCGCCGCGCTCGACCGGCTCGCCGCCGGCCTCCCGGAACCGCGCCGGGACGGCCCGGTGCGACTGTGGATCGATCGGGCGTTCACCGTCACCGGGGCCGGAACCGTCGTCACCGGCACGCTCACGCACGGCACGCTGCGGGTGGGCGACGAACTGCTCGCCGGGCCGGACCGGCTCCAGGTCCGCGGCCTTCAGACGCTCAACCAGCGGCGGGACGCGGTGTCGGCGACGGCCCGCGTCGCCGTCAACGTCAGGGGCGCCGATCGCGACACGCTGCCCCGGGGCACCCCGCTGCTGACCCCGGACGCCTGGATCACCACCCGGACGGCGGACGTGCGCCTGGAGCCCGGCGTGGACGTTGGCCGGGAACTCGTCTTTCACCTGGGCTCCGCCGCCGTTCCGGTCCGGCTGCGCCCTCTCGGCGCGGGCACGGCCCGTCTCACCCTGGCCCGGCCCCTGCCGCTCATGGCCGGTGACCACGGCCTGCTCCGCGATCCCGGCCGCCGGATGATCGTGGCGGGGGTGCGCGTCCTCGACGTACGGCCGGCGCCCCTGCGACGACGGGGAGCCGCGGCGGTCAGGGGAGCCGCGCTCGCCGGCGTGACCGTGCCCACCGCCGCCGACCTGCTGCGCTGGCACGGACTGCTGAGTCGGGCCGAGCTGGCCGCGATGGGCGCCGCCCCCGATGGGCCGCCGGTGACGGGCGACTGGTTCGCCGACCCCGGCCACTGGTCCGAGCTGCGGCGCCGCCTGACGGAGCAGGTGTCGCAGCGCGACCAGGGGATCACGGTGGAGGCCGCCGCCCGGCTGCTCGGCCTGCCCGACCGGCGGCTGGCGCGGGCGCTGGTCGCCGAGCCGTTGACGGTCAGAGCAGGAGTGATCCTCAATGGCGACCAGGCGCGGGCGCCGATGCCGCCGCAGGTCGAGAAGGCCGTCGCCCGGCTGCGGAGTGACCTCGCCGGCCGTCCCTTCGACGCCCCCACCGCCGAGCGCCTGACCGAGCTGCAACTGACCGGCGCCGCCCTCGGCGCGGCCATGCGTGCGGCGGCGCTGCTGCACATCGGGCGGAACGTCGTCCTCCTGCCGGACGCGCCGGAGCTGGCGGTCGCCGTGCTGAGCACGCTGCCCGCGCCCTTCACCGTCAGCCAGGCCCGCACGGCCCTGGGCACGAGCCGCCGCGTCGCCGTACCGCTCCTGGAGTACCTCGACGCCCGGGGCCACACCCGTCGGGTCGACAACGACTCCCGGATCTGCGTCCCGCCCGTGGGGCGCTGACGCACCCGTGCACCTGCGGGCCCGCGGGTCAGCGGAGGGCGGCCTCGTGTACCAGCGTCGCCGCCTGCACCCGGTTGGCGAGGCGCGGTTTGGCCGGCGCGCGGCTGACGTGTGCCTTGGCGTTCGTCTCGGTCATGGACAGCTCGCGGCCGATCTGCCGGTCGGACAGGCCGCGGGCGACGGCGACGACGGAGCCGAAGTGCTGAAGACCCTGGCCGCGCCGATCTACCTGCGCCTCCTCATCACCGCCGAACCCGTCGACGACGCGATCGCCGACCAGGCGGTGCGCGTCACGCTCGCCGCGGTGCGCGCGGGCGCCAGACCCTTGATCCACTTGGTTGGAGATCAGTAGGGTTGGGCGCTTTCCTCCTCACCCCCGTCCCGGAGTGCCTCATGCGCCGCCATCGTTTCGGCCGGCTCGCCGCCGGTCTCGCGGCCCTCTACCTGGCTGTCATGACCCACCCCGACTTCGACCTCTGCGTCACCCTGGAGATCTACACCCGCCGGCCGCCCGTCGAGACCAAGGGCTGGGACAAGGTGGTCGAGGTCGGCTACTACAGCCCGGGCGGCCAGATCGTGCTCAACGACAGCCTCAGCGGCACCGAGCTGCCCAACCTCGCCCTCGACGGGCGCAAGGGGCACTACCGCATCCGCGTGCACTACGCCTGGTTCCCCTGGAAGGGCGAGGCGCAGGGTGGGCAGCGGCTGCTGATCATGGCGTATCCCGGCAAGGGTGACAGGGAGATCGTTCACCGGAACCGGAAGTTGACCTGATCCTCCTTCGGCGCCGACGGCGCTGCGGGCGTTGCCGCAGGTGATCGGCTCAGGAACGGGCGGGCCCATCGGATCCCGGCTCCGCCATGAGATCACCTGCCCCGTGGACCCTCGGTATCCGCGAGGGGCGGCCCGGGGGTGACCGCCTGGCGGAAGGTGAACAGCTGCTCGGGATCGAAGGCGGCCTTGACGCGCTGCATCCTGGGGTAGTTCCCGCCGTGGTAGGCCGCCGCCCATTCGGTGAGTTCGGGGTCCATGCCGTTGGTGTAGCCGCCGGTTCCCAGGTGCGGCCGCATGGCGGCGTGGACGTCGCGTAGCCACTGGAGTCTGCGGCCGATGTGCGCGCGGTCGGTGAACTGGTGCCAGTAGGAGTGGTACTGCACGACGCCGACCGCGGCCCGGTGCGGGAAGGCGGTGGCATCCGACGGGCGATCGCCGACCGCGCCGCCGAGGGCGTCGATGAGCAGGCCGCTCGCCCCGCCCACGCCGGGCAACCGGTGCAGCCGCTCAAGAGCAGCGGCCATCTCGGCCGCCGATGCCGGAGTCATCGGTTCGCGCACGATGTGGGACTTGGCCGCGAAGGCGACGCGGGGTCCCCAGGTGCCGCCGCCCCAGCGGTCCGCTTCGGAGGCGGCCCGGAGATAGTCGCAGGGGACGAGCACGCGGCCGGTTTCGGGCTCGCCCACTGCGGCGGTGAGCCGGTCCAGCATCGGTCCGAGGTCGCCGGGGGCGCCCATGAAGGTCCCGGTCACCGTCGGCGCCGAGGGCATGCCCGAGTCGCTGAGCTGCTCGAAGCAGCAGCACACCGCACGCGGCGTCGCCGGGTCGGCGTTCCAGGCCGTCCAGCCCTGGATCACGGCCGCGACCGCGGTGACGGGCCAGGTGACCATGAACTTGGTGAAGCTCAGGTCACGGATGTCCTCGATGGCGAACTCCAGAGAGGTGACCACGCCGAAGTTGCCTCCGCCACCACCGCACAGAGCCCAGAACAGGTCGTCGTCCGGGGACGGCGAATCGGGGCGCACGCGGCGGACTCGCCCGTCGGCGGTGACGATCTCGATCTCGGTCAGGTGGTCGCAGGCCAGCCCCCACGCCCTGGTGAACGCACTCAGCCCGCCGCCGAGGGTGACTCCGGCCAGTCCGATGGTGGGGCAGCGGCCCAGCGGAAGTCCGGCTCCGGCGGCGGCCAGTGCCAGGTGAGCCTGCAGGCCCTTAACCCCGGCGCCGAACAGCGCCCGCCCGCCGCCCACGCTGGTGGCATTCAGCGAGCTGACGTCGAGCACGAGTCCGGGGCCGGTGGAGTATCCGGCGTAGCTGTGCCCGCCGGAGCGCAACGCCAGCGGGACGCGGCCGGATCGGGCGAAGTTCACGCATTCCACTACGTCCTGGACGTTCGCGGGGTAGGCGATCGCTTGCGGGCGGATGTCGTCGAAGCGCTGGTTGACCAGCAGCCGGGCCTGTTCGTAGGCGGCCTGCTCCGGCCGGAGCAGCACACCGCGCATGCTCGACTCCAGCGCCGACCAGCTCGTCGCGGACCCGCCGGAGGGCGTCCGGCGGACCGGGGTGACAGGCACACGGGCGCGGCGCAGCGCGGACAGGGTGTGAATGTCGGTGAGCACCGGATAGTCGAACGGCAGCGGCCGCGGGCCGACCTGGTCGGGCAGCGAGGTGAAGCCGCCGTCGCGGTCCTGCCGGTCCAGCAGGTACCGCACCGCCCGACCGGCCGGGAGCGGGTCGCCGTGCCGGGCCAGCACGGGGACGGCCTGGGCGGTGGACAGCACGTCGCTGGGGTCGCCGGGGACCTGGCCCCAGCCGCCGTCGGGGTTCTGCGTCTGGACCAGGCGCGCCACTGATCGGGCGGAGGCGGTGGCGATCCGGGTGGCCAGGTCCGGGGTCGGCGCGGGGATCGCGTGCAGGGCGTCCAGGGCGCGCAGGATGGCGCTGGACTCGCTGACCGTCCAGCTGCGCTCGAAGGTCCCGTCGGGAAGCTGAGCTTTCAGGACGAACTCCACGGCGCCGACGATGAGCCGCTCGTGCCGTGCGGCGTGCGGGGCGAGCGCGAGGATCGCGCCGGCGGTCATGTCCAGGTCCGGGGCGTCGCCGCGCACCCAGGTGGGGAATCCGCCGCCGGGGTCGGCGATCTCGGTCAGGTACCTGGTGGCCTTCTCCAGCGCCCGGCGGTGCCGGATCGGGTCGGCGGCGTGCAGGAACTCCATGCACCGGGTGGTGGTGTCCACGTCGGTCTGCCGCATGCCGGTGGCGAACGGCCAGCCTCCGTCCGGGGCCTGCCAGGACGCGACGAGTTCAGCCATCCGAGGAACGAACGGCGCCAACGTGTCCTCGTCGGTGAACGCGAGGCCCGCCACGGCGGTCAGCCACAGGTCCTGGCTGTCCAGGAACGGCACGCCGTCGTCGACGTTGACGGCCAGGCACAGCCGCAGCACACCGTCGTCGAGAACTTGGGCGTCCGGCCGGAAAGTGCGCACCGCGTGCAGGCCGAGCAGATGGGTGGTGGCGCTGGCCTCCCACAGCACCCTGTCACGCCCCAGCGACAGCAGGGACACCAGCCGGTCCCGTTCGGCGTCGGTGACCGCGTGCGGACGGCCGCAGGCGTGCGCGTGGATGATCCGGGTCGACAGCAGGTGCACGTCGGTGAAGGTGGTGATGCTCTCCGGATCGGTCGGCGGGGGAGCGTCCCGGTGGTCGAGGGGGGAGCCGCACAGCAGATGCAGCACCGTGCGCAGCATGACGGCCTTGAGCCGTCCGCGCCCGGCGGTGCCGCCGCTGGCCGCTGCCGGCAGGTCGGCGGCCAGGTCCGGTGCGCGATCGGCCATCCCCACGGGGTCCAGGCAGGCGTCGATCAGCAAGGCGTCCACCTGGTTCGCGCCGGGCCGGCGCTCCTTCAGGAACCGGGTCAGCCGGTCCTGCTCACCGGGTTCGGCCCGCTGCTTTCGTAGCAGGGCCAGCAGCAGCGCGGATTCCAGCACGCGGCTGCCGCACCGGTCGTCGACGACGCCGGTGGCGTCCACGGCGACGGCCAGGTGTCGCGCCAGTGCGCGCACGCCCCGCTCGTGCTTGTCGCAGGTCATGCCGGAGCCTGCCGGGTTGCGGTGGGTTTCCCGCTGCCAGGCCAAGGATCCGCCCCGGACCCGGCGGATCGGTACGGCCCGGTCGCCGTGCGCGGCCCGGTCGAAGTCGTCCATGCGTTCGGCCAGCATCTGCCGGGCCCGCGCCGCGGCCTCGGACCGGCTGCACCGGTGGTGGCGGGCCAGCACGCCGACGAGGTTCTCCGCGCCCTCCTCCAGTTCCTTGGGCGCGGAGCGCAGGTCGTTGGTCCAGGCGACGATGTCGGCGGCCATGGCCCGCAAGCCGTCGAGCTCACCGTCCGCGGGCAAGGTTCGTTCCACGACGGCGAGCACCGGCAGCACGGTGATGGTGCGGCGGCGCAGCGCCAGGTAATCGTCGAGGCCGAGCTGTTCACCGCGGGCGCGCAGCCGCGTCTCGGTGCATGTGGCATCGGCGAAGTCCCGATAGAGAGCGAGGAAGCGGCTGCTCCATCCGGGTCGAGCCGAGACCTTGGTGCGCTCCCACAGATCGGTGAGCGCGCGGACCGCGGGTACCGGGTGCCGGGTTCCGTCCGCGCCGCCGAGCACGTCCAGCAGTTGGTCCAGCAAGGCGCGCACCTGCTGCGGCGACTGGCCGTGCCGATCGAACCCGTCGTCGACCAACGCGATGAACGCGCCCCACTGGGCGAGCAGACTCAGCTCCACCGGCCCGGCCTGCGGGGCCAGCCATCCGGCCATGCGCCCCTGGCCCATCCGGGCCAGTCGCCGCATCTCCGCCTCGCCGGCGACCAGATGGTGCCGCGCCGACCAGGAACGGGCCTGGCGTTCCGCGAGGTCCCAATGGGGGCTGCAAACAGTAATCGGACGGTCACTATTCGGCATCATGGGTGGCAGGCTATCGAAGGGGGACGATCAAGAACACCCGTCCGGGTGGTCACCGCGACGCGGCCTGGAACTCCAGCAGCTACGCCATCCCCTCCGCGCAGACCTTCAACGGCCCCAAGCCCCCCGGCCGCGTAACCACGCAGGGCTTGCGCATCCGCATCAACGAGATCCCCTCCGGCGTCACCAAGAGCGACGGACAGCACACCCGCGCGACGATCGGCTGGCCGTCGCCGTCGGCGAGCCTTCCACTGTTCAGGGGTAGCTGACGATCGTGATGAGTGAGGGCTTTCCGGACCGCGTCCGTGCCAGCATGATTCATCATGTCGGGATACGAGACGAGTGACGCGACCCTGGCCGCCATCGCCGGCCTGTTCGGGACCACCGCCGAGCACATACGGCCCCTCCCGTCAGGGGTGGCCAACCATGTCCTCCTGCTCGGCGACGACCTGGTCCTGCGCATCCCGCGGACCGAGCAGTTCCTTCCGGACCTGGTCAAGGAGGCCGCGGTCATCCCGTACGCCCGGCGCGCCGGCGTACGCACCCCGGAGATCGTCGCCTTCGACGACACCTGCTCGGTGGTGGACGTCCCCTACATGGTGCTCACCCGGACGCGCGGAACGGACCTCGCAAGCCTTGACCTGCCCGACGCGGACCCCGAACGGCTCTACCGGCAAGCCGGGCGGGAGCTGGGCAAACTCCATCGGCTCACTCCGGACACCGCACCCGCCCCTGCCGGCGTCCCCACGGACGACGGCAACGCGGACCCCTGGGCACTCACCGACCGCCTCCTCAAGGACGGCTGGATCGACGCCGAGACCGCCCGCTGGCTCGCCGGATGGTTCGACCGGCTCTCACCGCATCTCCCCACGAGCCCGCCTTCGGTCCTGATCCACGGCGACATCGCTCCCCAGAACCTGCTCATCTCCCCGCGGACGGCCCAGCTCAACGGGATCGTGGACTGGGGCGACGCCGCATGGGCCGACCCCGCTGCCGACTTCGCCAAGGTGCCCCTGACCGGCATCCCGGCCATGCTCGCCGGCTATCGGCAGGAAACCGGCATCCCCACGGGCCCGCCGACCTGGGAAGCTCGCGTGCTGTGGTTCCACCTCACCTGGGCGCTGGGACGCCTGGAGGACCCCGTCCCGCGCCCGGGCGAACGCCACTGGACCGCACCTCCGGCCAGCCGACTCCTCAGCCTGCTCCGCTTCTTCACCTCAGCCCCACCCACTCCTTGGGCCGATCTGTCCTGATGGCTCCGTACGTCGAGCGCTACGCGAACTCCTGTCCCCGCCGAACCCGCAGGCACGGCAGGAGGAGAAGGCGGCTGGGGCTGGAGGGAAAGCTCCCCTTGCAGATCGTCACGACGACACTCCTTGATTCACGGGGGTGGTCGTCCCGACAACTCGGCACGGGATCGAAGCAGCCCCCGCCCCTGCTCGCCACTGATTCCATCCTGACGGGTGGTGCCGGGTTCACCCCTTCGGGTGAGGCCGGGCCGATTCCTCCGCCCTAGCTTCGACATCGTGCGTTTCCTACGTCTCATACCTCTCGGCGTCGTCATGCTCGTCGGCTGGACAGCCCCGGCCGACGCCGGCGCCGCTGCTGGATCCTCGCGCCCGGACGAAACGAGGTCAGCATGACTGCCTCCTCCGCGCGCTCCCGTTCTGGCAGATCAACCGCCATCGATGTCACGTGGTTCTTCGCGATCGCCGTGCTGCTGTGTTTCGCGCTGTCCGTTCCGATGGTCTTCCGGCTCGTCCCGACGGACCTCTACAACCTGATCACTCCGATCATGCAGCAGTCCCCGCTGCTCGCAGCGATCATCATGTGGCTTGCCCGACGGCCCGGGACGTTCCGGGAGACGTTCGCCACCAGGTGGCGCGGCACACCCAAGTGGGCGGGCATCGGCATCGGCCTCATCGCCGCGATCGCCGCGATCCAGACCGCCATCGCACTGGCATCGGGGATCTGGCAGCTCAACCCCCTTGACCAGATCTTCGCGGCGACCATATGGATCGTTCCGGTCTTCCTCATGCAGTCGGTCTTCGCCGTCGGCGAGGAGTTCGGCTGGCGCGGCTGGCTGGCGACGCGCGCCGCGTCATGGGGATTCTGGCCGCTGGCCCTGGTCAGCGGTCTGGTCTGGATCGTCTGGCACCTGCCGGTCCTCGCCGTCATCGGTGATCGACCCCTCTGGGACATCGTCATCTACTTCGCGGGCATGCTGCCATGGGCGCCGCTGTTGCTCGCACTTCGCCGGCGGTCGGGGAGCGTCTGGCCCGCGGTCCTGACGCACGGAGCGATCAACAGCGTCCGGGTGTACCTGCTGCAATCCGTCCCCGACGCCACGGATCACCTGCTCATCGAGGTGATCGGCTGGGTGCTCACGCTCGCCGCCGCCGTGTGGCTGATGCGCCCGAGCCGGACGCGGCTCGTCCGCGATTCCCGCGAGGCCGGGCTGCTCGGGCAGGGTGGCGAGAAATCGTGAGGCGGTGATCATGCGGCGTCGAGGTCGCCTCCGCCCAAGGCCGGGCGCGGCCCGGCGACCACGGTGGCTGTCCGGACGCGTCATGTGCTGAGGCGTTCAGGTGGGTCAGGCCGCCGAGCGACTCCGGTCTGAGTCGTCGCTGCGGCGGCTGGGTCACGGGGCCTGGCCTGAGCGGTGCCTGCTCGATCGGTTCATCGGGCCGGTTCGGTTCGCATCGCCTGGGTGCCGACGACGGTCAGCAGGGCGAGCTTCTCGGCGGTGTCGGTACCGGCGCGTGGGGTGAACCAGAGCAACCGCTGGCGGCCGTCCTCGCTGAAGAGGCTGAGGCAGTTGAGGTCGAGCATGCCGACGGTGGGGTGGACGATCCGCTTGCGCTCGTCCCTGCGCACCTCCACGTCCTGGTCGGCCCAGAGCGCCTGGAACTCCGGCGACCGCCGCAGCAGCTCCTCCACCAGCTCGGTCGCCTCGGCGTCGCCCGCGCTGCGCCGCCCGACCGCCGCGCGCAGGTCGGCGACGAACGAGCGTGACTGCGGGGCGAGGTCCTCCTGCGGGTAGATCTGCCACGAGGACGGGTCGGTGAACCATCGGTGGATGAAGCTCGCCGCGCGGCCGTGGTGCGCGGACAGGTCGCCGAGCATCGCGACGGCGAGCGCGTTTTGGACCAGAACGGTGTGCAGGTCGGTGCTCACCATCGCCGGGGTCCCGTCGATCCGGGTCAGCAGGTCGAGCATCGCGGGGTGGACGTGTGACGCCGTCCCGCCCTGGTGGGGGATCGGGCGGTTCGCCAACCGGTACAGATGGTCGCGTTCGTCGCGACTGAGGCGCAGGGCGCGGGCGAGCGCGGCGAGCATCTGGTCGGAGGGCTGCGAGCCGGCGCCGCGGGCCGGGCGCGAGCCCGACCTCCTCGGGGCGGATCCGCTCGCGTCGCGAACGCAGGAAGCCGCCGAGTTCGGCGTATCTCGTGTTCGACATGGGCACAGCCTTCCGGGGCGGCGGCGTCGGCGCCAGGGGATGTCGTCCCCACCTTGGGGAGCAACTGTCGCGGGCCCGCGCCGCGCCACAGGGTGGACGCCATGCACATCTCACTCACTGACTCCGGCGCATCGCCGGTCGCGGGAAAGACGGTCCTGATCACCGGTGGCACGAGCGGGATCGGCGCCGCGACCGCCCGGCTCCTGCTCGGGCGTGGCCACCGGGTCGCCGTCACCGGGCGCGACCCCGGTCGGCTCAAGGCCTTCCTCGACGACATCGGCCACGCGGACCGCGTCCTGGGCCTGGTGGCGGACGCCTCCGACTGGGACTCCACGAACACGGCGGTCACCAGCGCGGTGGAGCGCTTCGGGTCGCTCGACGCGGCGATCGCGAACGCGGGCGGCGCGTCCGCGGACCACTTCCGGACGGGCGGCGTCGTCGACGGCGGCGACCCGGAGCTGTGGGCGCCGATGGTGCTCGCCAACGTGCTCGGCCCGGCTCTGCTGGCCAAGGCGACCCTGCCCCACCTTGAGCAGTCCCGCGGCCGGCTGGTGCTCATCGGCAGCGTGGCCGGGATCAAGAACAGCCCGGGCAACCTCTACTCCGCCACGAAGTGGGCAGTGGTCGGCTTCGCCGAGAACCTCCGCCTGCACGCCACGTCCCGAGGCGTCGGAGTCACGCTAGTGAACCCGGGCATGATCGACACCGCCTTCTGGCACGGCCAGGCTCCCCCCATCGCGATGAGCCCGGACGCGGTGGCCGAGGCGATCGGCTTCGCGCTCGACCAGCCGGCGGGCGTCGACCTCAACACGGTGACGATCCGTCCGATCGGCCAGCCCGTCTGACTCAGGCGGGCGGCGTGCTCACCGGCGAACCCGGAGCCCGTGGTGCGGAATACGACGCTGGTTGACACGGCGGCAGGGGCTACTGCGGTGGGTGGAGCCGTACGTCCACCGGCTGATTGACGACAGTCAAGACCGCCCGTGGATACATTGGCGCACGAACGACCGGCCCGCCGCATCGCGTACGGCGGGCCGGCCCCCCGCCTCACCGGCCTGAACTCGCCTCGAAGCGGTTCCTCGACCGACCGTCAGGCAGATCCGGGCGAACGTGCCCGTCCCCCACCCGTGGCGATGGATGTCGCGCCCGCGCTCGCACGCCGAGGCGCGGCATCCAGCCCTCCGAAAGGTGACAACACGTGAAAGCAGTACGAGTCGCTTCCGCCCTGGTACTCGGCGTGGCCGCCGCCGCTCTTCTCACCACGCCGCCCGCGCTGGCCCATTCGCCCCAGCCGTCGCCGACCCCGTCCCGCGAGCCGGCGACCGACGACGGCGACGTGATCATCTCGGAGGAGGTCCACGCGGCGGGACTGATCAACTACTCCTGCGGGCCCAACTACGACCCGTACGACTACTACCCCGCCAAGGGCGACAGGTCCCGGCTGGAGTACGTGGCCGGGACCTCCCGCGGCGGGGCGGGCCTCTACAGCGGTACGTGGAACTCCAGCATCTGGTGGGCCTGGGGCAGCGGCCTGCGATCGGGCGACAAGGTCTCGCTCGACTGGTCCGACACCGGCGGCTCGTCCTACCACGCCTGCCACAAGACGATCCCCAGCGGCGCGAGCAGCGGGACCACGGGCGGCGTCAACGAGGTGACCGGCCGCTACTTCAGGGCCTGCGTGAAGGGCGGCAGCAGCTGGAGGTGCACGCGATGGTGGCACGTCCAGGGTTCGTGAGCGGCCGCCGCCGGCCGGTGCGTCCCCGTGCCGGCCGGAACCCCTCGCACCTTCCGCGCAGAAGGGAGATCCACACGATGAAAGGCTCTCGTCCCGCCGTCCGCACGGCCACGCGGGCCGCGGTGACGGTCGTCGCCGCGGTCGCGACCGTGGCGGCCGTCCTCCCCGCCGCCGCGCACGCGGACGGCACATACCGCTGGCAGAACGAATACACGCGCCAGTACCTGGAGGTCTACCAGAAATCGAAGGCCAATGGCGGCATCGTCTCCGTCTGGCGCTACAACGGCGGCAAGAACCAGTTGTGGAAGGACACCAAGACCAGCGCCGGCTATTACCGCGTGCGTAACGTGAACAGCGGCAAATCGATGGACCGCTGGAACTCCACCTTCACCCCCGACTACAACGGCGCCGCGTGCCCGGTCACGCAATGGAGCTGGTGGGGCGGCGCCCAGCAGCAGTGGAAGGGCCGTAGCGTCTACAGCCGCATCTACAGCCGGCGATTTCTCATTTGGTACAACTGGCAGGGCTGCCGGGGCGACGGATGGCACGACACCCTGGGCGTGCTGCAGCCCTTCCATTATTCCAACGTCATTCTCTACTCGCGCGAATACTGCACCGAGGGCAGATGGATCGGCAAGGGCGAGTGCTTCTGGAGGAGGAACGGCAAATGAGAAAGGGCACACCACCGCTGCTGGCCGCCGGGGCCGTCCTGCTGACCATCGGGATCGCCGCGGTCAACCTCCAGCCGGCGGCGTACAGCTCGGCCGCCTCCCCGACCCTCGACCCCGACCCGCTGCCCACCACGGGCGAGGTGCTGCCGGTTCCCGGGCCCACGGGGACGCTCGGGCCGGAGCCGTCCCCGATCCCGGAGCCGGCGCTCACCGCCGTCCCGTCGGATCCGGGGCTGCCGATGCCGCTCGATCCGTACATGACGTCCATGGCCGACATCCACACCATCGACCTGGCCAAGGACGCCGCGACCGCCACGTGCATGCAGTCGCTCGGCTTCTCCGCCTGGACGGCGGGCGTCGTACGGAACTGGAACCCCGAGGACTACGTCGAGGCCGACCTGATCGAACCCCTCGACGCGACGGCGGCCTCCCGGTCCGGATACCCGAGGCCCGCGCTCGACCCGGCCGTGGCGGCCGCCGCCGCGGAGCCCGCCGACCAGCGTGCGCCCACGGCGGAGGAGATGGCGGCCTACGACGGCACGGCCGCCACCACCGGGCCGGGGCAGTCCATCCCCCAGGGCGGCTGCGCGACCAGCGGCGAGACCAGCGTCCTCGGCCAGGACCACGCGCTGGCCGCAGACCCCCGGCTGCTGGCCGACGACGCGAGCTTCCTCGCCCTGGAGCACACCGCCGTCGCACGGGCCCTGAACCAGTGGGTGAGCTGCATGACGGCCAAGGGGTACGCCTACGACAGCCCGATGAGCGCCCGCGCCGACCTGCGCTGGGCCGGGCGGGAGCCCGGTGTGGCCGCCACACAGGCGGAGAAGCAGGTCGCGGCCGACGACGCCGCCTGCGCGGACGGCGCCGGCCTGCTGCCGACGTACCGCGCGGCGAAGCGCGCCTACGAAGAGGTCATGGTCCGCGACCAGCGGCAGGCGCTGACCGAGTCGCTGTCCGTCTTCACCACCTGGGTGCGGCGTGCCAAGGCGGTACTGGCGGGCCAGTGAGCCTGCCGAGGCACGTCCTTCGTCGAGCGGAGTGCACATGAAGCAACCCCTGGTCCGCCGCCTCGTCACCGCGGCCGCCGTCATGACGGCCCTCATGACGGCCCTCGTCGCGGCGCCGCCCGAGCCGTCGCGGGCGGCCTCGGCGGAGGCGTCCGGCCCCCGCGTGGATCCCGGGCTGGCGGCGAAGCTGTCCGCGGGCGGCGAGGTCCGCGTGAACGTGGTGACGCGGGACCGCGCCGGCCTGTCCGCCGCGGCCGCCGCGGCCGGCCACGGACGGGTGATCCAGACGCTGTCGCGATTACCGGTGCTCACCGTGCGCGCCGGCCGCGCGGAGGTGGACCGGCTGGCGGCCCAGCCGGGCGTGGTCAGCGTGTCGGAGGACGTGCCGGTCCCGCCCACGCTCGCCGAGAGCGTGCCCCTCATCGGCGCGGACCGGACCCGGGAGGCGGGGCTGACCGGCGAGGGCAGCGCGGTGGCCGTCCTGGACTCGGGTGTCGCGGTTCACCATCCGTTCTTCGGCGGGCGCGTCGTGGCCGAGGCGTGCTTCTCGCCCAGCGACGCCGCCTACGGAGCCTCCAGCCTGTGCCCGGACGGCGCCGACCAGCAGGAAGGGCCCGGAGCGGCGGACGCCGACAGCGGGCCGTGCGCCTACCTCGACTGCGCCCACGGCACGCACGTGGCCGGGATCGTCGCCGGGCAGGAGACCGGCGACGCGGCGGGCGGGGTCGCTCCGGGGGCCGGCCTCGTCGCCGTCCAGGTCTACAGCAGGTTCGACTCCTTCACCTACTGCGGGAGCGCCGGGCCGCCGTGCCTGCTGAGCTTCGTCAGCGCCCAGCTCGCGGGGATGGAGAAGGTCCTGGACCTGATCGACGAGGGCGTCCCGGTGGCCGCGGTCAACCTCAGCCTGGGCAGCGGCAGGTACACCTCCCCGTGCGACGACGATCCGCGCAGACCCGCGATCGACCGGCTGCTCGCCGCCGGGGCCCTCACGGTGGTGGCCGCGGGCAACAACGGCTACACCGACGCCGTCAGCGCCCCGGCCTGCGTCTCCTCCGCCGTCGCGGTGGGCAGCACCACCGACCAGGACGAGGTGTCCTCCTTCAGCAATCGCGGCCCGCTGCTGGACCTGTTCGCCCCCGGGACGGACATCGTCTCGTCGGTGCCGGGCGGCCGGTGGCAGTCCATGAGCGGCACGTCGATGGCCGCCCCGCACGTCGCCGGGGCTCTGGCGGTGCTGCGCCAGGCGCGTCCCGACGCCACGCCGGCCGAGATCGAGGCGGCGCTGAAGGACACCGGCAAGCCCATCGCCCACGGCGGCGGCAGCACTCCCCGCATCCAGCTCGACGAGGCCGCTCTCGGCTCCGCGGCCCGCCCCGGCCCGCACCAGCTCTTCCAGACCCGCACCCGCGTCCTCGGCAACGTGCAGATCAGCGGGAACTCGACGTTGACCGTCCCCCTCGCGGGCGTCGCCGGGCTCCCCGCCGACGGCATCGCCGCCGTCGCGGTCAACATCGCCGCCAAGGGCGACTTCTTCAACACCGGCTCGCTGGCCGTCTACCCCTCCGGCGAGACGGAACCGAAGGGCGACGTGCTCTTCTACGACGCCGGCCGGTACGCCTCCACCATGGTCGTGGCGAAGGTCGGCGAGGACGGCGCGCTCAAGCTGGAGAACCGCAGCGGCCAGGCCGTCCGCGTCTACCTCGACGTGCACGGCTACACCCTCGACCACGCCGCGTCCGACGTCGGCGGCACCTACCACCCGGTGGCGCCGTCGCGGATCGCCGACCGGGTGCCGGTCGCGGCGCTGGGGAATCTCGAACTCACGACGCCCGGCCTGCCCTCCCCGCAGAGCGTCGCCCTGACGGTGCTGGTCAAGAGCGCATCCACCGGCACGATCCGGGTCTATCCCGCGGGGGACGCCTTCCCGGCCGACGCCAACGTGGACTACCCCGCCAACACCCCCGTGCAGTTCTTCACCATCGTCAGGCCCGGCGCCGACGGGAAGATCAATCTGCACAATCTGGGCGGCGGCGCGGCCGAGGTCTCGGTCGAGGTGAGCGGCTACTACACCGCCGCCGAACGGGCCTCACTCGTCAAGGCGATCGCCCCGGTCCGGGTCGGCGACGGCGTGACGGTCGCCGCCGGCGGCACGTACGTGCTGCGTCCCTCCGGCGGCGACATCCCCTCGGCGGGCGTCACGGCCGTCGGCGTCGCCGTCACCGCCACCGGGACGGCGAACGGCACGGTCGAGGTCGTCCCCTCCGGCAGCGCCACCGGCGTGCGGACGGTCGCGTACGCGGCGGGCCGGAACACGGTCGGCTTCGCCACGGCCGCGCTGCGCCCGGACGGCACGGTCGTGCTGAGGAACACCGGCACGTCCCCGGTCAAGATCTCGGTGGACGTCTACGCCTGCTTCACCGGCTGACCCCCAGGCTCTGCGGTTCCGCCCGCCATCCGCCACCCCCCTTGGAGCCCGTCATGAACAGACCCACGATCAGAGCGTTCGGCATCGGCGCGGCCGCCGCGCTGCTCACGGCCGGGCTGACCGTTCCGGCGGGCGCGGCCGCTCCGCCGGACACCCCGCCGCCACAGGAGCCCTCCTCGTCGGTGGCCCCGGCCGAGCGGGACCGCGTGCTGGCCGCGGACTGGCGTACCTCGCCGGACCTCGCCTGGACCACCGAGGGCGACGCGACCGGCTTCCACCTGCTGACGGCCGAGGAACGCACCGGCTACACCTGGCGCACGCTGGCGACGCTGAGCGAGCCCGGCTTCGAGACCGACCGCTGGATCGGCAACGTCTGCTTCACCGCCTCCGGCAGGAAGGCGGTGGCCGTGTACGCGCCGCGCGCCTTCACCAACCAGGCGGACCTGTTCGACCGCGGCGCCTTCACCGCGCTCATCGACGTGCCCACCGGCAAGGTCACCAAGCTGCCGATCCACTCCTCGCTCGCCTACTTCAACCCCGGTTGCGGCCAGGGAGAGCGCAGCGTGATCACGCAGGCCAGGGGAGGGGACCAGCCGGGCGGCCCGCCGGCGCGCACCCGGCTGTCCGTGCTCGACGCGGCCTCGGGACGGATGGCCGCGCCCGTCGAGCAGGCCGGGCAGGTCACGTCCGCCATCCCCGTGGACGGCGGCATCGTGGCCGCCGCCGGCAGCAGCCTGCGGTTCCTTCCCGCGCGCGGGAAGCCGCGCGACCTCGCCAGGGCGGCGTCGGTGCCGTTCAGGCTGGCCGCCGACGCCGGCGGCGGCGTGGTGTTCATGGAGCACCAGGGGGACGTCGCCCGCGTGCGCCGCGTGCCCGTCGCCGGGGGCGAGGCGGCGGAGCTGGCCTCGGGGCCGCTCACCGAGGTCGACGTGCGCGCGGGCACGGGCGGGAAGGTGTTCCTCACCGGAAGTCTCACGACCGCGCGGCCGCTGCCCGCCCCGGTGACCCGCGTGGACGTCCCCGCCACGGCCCGGCTCTCCTCGCACGGGCGGCTGGCCGTCCTGCCGCAGACGCGGCCCTCGATGGGATCGGGCCGGGAGCCGTCCGCGGAGTGGGTGCGGTCGATGACGTCGCAGCGCCCCGACGAGCCCCAGGTCGTCCATCTGAAGACCAGGATCACGACCACCGGCAGGGAGACCGGCTTCACGGTACGGACCTCGGACGGCGTGCCCGACACCGGCACCGCCGCCGCCGGCACCGGTTCCCTCGCGGTGACGGCCGCCACGTCGATGACCGGCACCGTCGACACCGGCGCCTACTGTTCCGTGCCGCGCAACGATCCCTACACGCAGGTGTACCAGCCGACGCCGCGCCAGGTGGAGTGGGCCGCGGACCAGGCGGTGGTCGGCAACCTGACGATGCTGCGCCCGACCGGCTGGAAGCAGTCGGGCCTGACGCAGTGGCGGCCGCAGGGCGAGTTCCCGCCGCTCTCCCTGGCGGGCGGCGGCCGGGTTCCGGTACAGGTGTTCCTCGGCATCATGTCGCAGGAGACGAACCTCTGGCAGGCCACCGGCCACGTGCTGCCGGGAAGCACCGGCAACCCGCTGATCGGCAACTACTACGGCCGTGAGCTCTACAACGACGACCCCTCCGACGACTGGGTGATCAACTGGGACAAGAGCGACTGCGGGTACGGCATCACCCAGATCACCGACGGCATGCGCAAGCAGGGCCACGAGCGTCCCTGCAAGCCGGACGAGAACTTCTGCGAGGTCGCGCTGCCCGCCTGGCAGCAGCGGGAGATCGCCGTCGACTACGCCACGAACATGGCCGCCGGCCTGCGCATCCTGCAGGACAAGTGGAACCAGACCCGCAACGCCGGTCTGATCCACAGCAACGGCGACTCGGCGTGGCTGGAGAACTGGATCTTCGCCATCTGGGCCTACAACTCGGGCTTCCACCCCGACCAGCACGACGGCTCGCCGTGGGGGGTGGGCTGGGCCAACAACCCCGCCAACCCCGTCTACCCGGCCAACCGCCACTTCTTCAACAGCAACCCGCACGACCCCGCGGAGCCGCAGCTGTGGCCGTACGAGGAGAAGGTCATCGGCTTCGCCGCCTACTCCATCTCCACCCCTGACGGCCCCGGCTTCCGTCCCGCCTGGTGGGTCAGCGTCGAGGACCGCAACGCCGCCAAGCCGCTCGTCTCGTCCTTCTGCGAGCCGGGCAAGAACGACTGCGACCCGGGCGACGCGGCCGCGCCGTGCAAGCACAAGGACGCCTCCGGCCAGTACGACCTGAAGTGCTGGTGGCACACCCCGACGTGGTACCGGATGTGCGGCAGCGGCGTGTGCGGCCACGAGCTGCTGCGCTTCGACACCTCCTATCCCGAGCAACCCGACGGCACCCACTACGCGCCCAACTGCTCGCTCAGCGGCATCCCGGCCAACGCCTACGTCGTGGACGACGTGCCGTCCTCGGTGCCGATCGTGCGCTCGGGCTGCAGCAGGACCTGGGGCAACTACGGCTCGTTCACGCTGTACTTCAACGAGGCCGAGCCGGCGCCGTACGTCTCCAGAGTCGACTTCCACCAGCTCGGCGGCGGCTTCGGCGACCACTTCTGGTTCACCCACACCAGGGACGCCACCAACGCCGGCCAGCTCAAGTTCGGCGTCACCGGCATCTGGCGCCCGCCGAGCTCCATGACCGGGTGGACGCGCATCAAGGTGCACATCCCGGAGATCGGCGCGCACACCCAGCTCGCCGACTACGTCATCGATCCCGGCGGCAACGCCCCCACCCGGCACCGGGTCGTGGGCCAGTACTGGCAGAAGAACACCTGGGTGGACCTCGGCGTGTTCCACCTCGACTCGGGCGCCAGCGTGTCGCTCAGCAACCTGACCAGACGCGAGGAGGGCCGCAACTGGGACTGGGACATCGCCTTCGACGCCATGGCCTTCATCCCGACGACCAAGCCCAAGGTCGACTACGTGGGCCTCGGCGACTCCTACTCGGCCGGGCAGGGCAACGAGCCGTACGACGAGACCAGCAACTTCACCCTCGGCACCCGCGGCTCGACCTGCCACCGGTCCAAGGCCGACGCCTACGCGCGGATGATCAAATGGCCCGGCTCGTCCGCCACCATCGAGAGCGAGGCGCGCACCGGCAACGGCACCACCGGCTTCGCCCTGCTGGCCTGCTCGGGCGCCCAGACCAAGCACGTCGCGGGCGACGCGTACGCCAACGGCGAGCCGCCGCAGATCGACCAGGGCTACCTGGACGCCGACACCGATCTGGTGACCCTGTCGATCGGCGGCAACGACGCCGGCTTCGCCGACGTCATCAGCCGCTGCACCGTCGGCCTCAACTGCCGCGACGACAGCACCGAACGGGCCATCGCGGCGCTCGACGGCCCGCTCGCCGACACCTTCACCAAGATCCACCAGAAGGCGCCGAACGCCCGCGTCATCGTCCTGGGCTACCCGCACCTGTTCAACGTGCAGAACGAGGCGCCGCTGACCTGCATCAGCTCCCTGCGCATCGGCCAGCTCGACGCCCTGTGGCTCAACGACATGACCGACCGGATGAACGCCGTCAGCGCGGCCGTCATCGCCCGCCTGCGCCAGCAGGGGGTCGACATCTCCTTCATCGACCCGGTGCCGGCCTTCACCGGCCACGCCATCTGCGACGACGACCCGTACGTCCGGGCGATCGACATCACCACCGACGGAGCCTCCTACCACCCCAACCCCGCGGGCCAGCGAGCGTACGCCGCGCTGGTGCAGTCCGCACTGAACGGCTGACCGGAGGGCGGCGGAACGCGTCGCCGGGCGGGCGCAGGCGGGGCCTGCGCCCGCCCCCTGACCAGGACCCGAGGGCTACCGCAGCCTGCCGTACAGCTCGGCGATCTCGGCTTCGTCGGCGACGAGCGGCAGCTGGTCGAAGGTCAGGGTCCAGCCGTTCGAGACGCCGCCGGCGTCGTCGACGCGCTCGATGATGCCGAAGCTGACCGCGTCGGCCTGGCCCTTGGGCAGGAGCGTGCCGTGCCATTCCAGGTAGGTCGCGCCGTTGACCTTCACGGCCTGCCCCGGCTCCAGCCGGACGTCGCTGACCTGTGCGAAGAACCTGTTCAGGTAGGCGAGCTTGCCCCGCGTGGTGCGCAGCGTGCCGCCGTTCAGGCCGGGGGCGGACAGCGGCGCACCGGTGAGCCGTGCCACCAGGGCCTGCGCGTCCTCGTCGTTCCACGCCTTGGCGCGGGCGACGAGCTCGTCGGGGCCGAGGACCGGCCTGCGGACCTGGTCGGGGCTGCCGCCGTCGGCGACGCCGGCGAACAGGTCGGGCAGCTCGGGGGCGAGCGGCCTGAGCAGGGTGTGCCGGTCGTAGTAGCGGCGGCCTTGCACGACCTTGCCGCCGTCGGTCAGCTGGACCCGGTAGACCGCGTCGTAGGCGACCTCGTGTCCCTTGACCGTGGCCTCGTTGCGCGCTTCGAACATCACGGCGGGACCGTTCACCGCGACGCGCGTGCCTCGGAACCGGAAGTCGGGGATCAGGCTGAGCGTTCCGCTGATCGACCTTCTGATGGCCTCCTCGCCCTGGAGCAGCGGAGTGCTCACCTTCGCCGGTTCCCACAGCGTCGCGTCCTTGGACCAGAGGTCGACATAGGCGCCCACCCGGTCAGGGGTGGTGACCTTGCCGAACGTGATCTGCCGCTTGATGAACGTGCAGGCGTTGGGCGACACCCAGCCGCTGATGGAGGAGACCTCCGCCCGCGCATCGGCGCAGCCGGCCGCTCGGTCCCAGCCTTCCTCAGTGGCCTGGGCCGGGCTCGCGATCGTGCACAACGCAAGCACCGTGCCGACCGCGAGCCCCATCCCCGCCAACCGCGTCGTCTTCATGACCAGCCCTTTCGATGTTCTTTCAGGTGACACCGAAATTAGGCTGATCCGCTGCGCGGCGAATCTGTCGACGTGACGGTAGTCGGGCGCACCGGGCGCACCGGGCGTTCGGCCGGCGCCGGCTCGACCGGCCAGTAGGAGGAGGGGGTCTCCTCCTACAGGAGTATCGATCTCCGGAACCGCCTGGATACCGTTGACGCATGCGATGGCGTGGCAAGGCGCTGGATGTCCTGCTCGTGACGGCCGCCATCGGCTTCGACGTCCTGACCACCTGGCACACCTGGGGTACCGCGTCGGCGCCCGTGGTGATCTGCGGCGCCTTCTCCGTGCTGGCCGGGGCTCCCATGGGGTTACTGCGGCGGTGGCCGGTGGCGGTGGCCGGCTACCTGGCGGGGCTGCTCGTCCTCACCGACCAGCTCGGCGCGTTCACCGTCAACACCGTGCAGATCCTGCTCCTCGCGGCCCTCGGCGTCGTCGCCCACAGGACGCGGCCGCTCACCGTGACCTGCTCGGCCCTGGTCGTGGGCGTGGCCACCGCGGTCAACCTGGCCGATCCCGCCCACCCCTTCACGGCCAACGCCTGGTGGTACTGCGCCGGAGCCGTCGTGGTGCCCGTCCTGATCGGCGTCTACCTGCGCGGCCCGGCCGGACGCCTGCCCGAGCGCGACGTCACTCCGGACGTGCTGCTGGCCGGCGGCGGGCTCACCCTGACCGTCCTGAACACCTGGACGGGCTGGGACACCGCCGGCAAGCCGGTCTGGGTCACCGCGTCGGTGGTGGTGCTCGCGGGCCTGTCCCTGGGCGTCGCGCGGCGGCTGCCGGGGCTGGTGTTCGTCCTTCAGGTCGTCCTCATGCTGCTGGCCGACCGGTACTTCGAGGAGGCGACGGCCACCTGTGTCATGCTCGTCCTGGTCGCCGTGGGCGTGTTCGCCATGCGCGTGGCCTCCTGGCTCTGGACGTTCGTCGTCCACCTCGTCGCCGTCCTCGCCATCGCCGCCGTCACCGCCGCGCCGGCCGACGCCGGGTCGCAGCCGACGCGGGTCCTGGCGCTGATGACGCTCGTCGTGGCCCCCGTGGCGAGCGGCCGCTACCTGCGAGCCCGGCAGGCCGCGCACCAGGCGGAACGGCTGCGCCGTCGCGAGTCGCAACAGCGCGCCCTGGCTCAGGTGCGCGCCGACCAGCTGGCCGAGCGCGAGAGCATCGCCCGCGAGATGCACGACATCGTCGCCCACCACGTCGGCGCCATGGTCCTGCGAGCCGGCGCCGCCCGCTACGCCGACCCCGGCGGGCCCTCCAGCCAGGCGCTCGCCGACATCCATGACGCCGGCCACCAGGTGCTCGAAGACCTCCGCGGCCTGCTCGACCTGCTGCGTGACCCCGACAAGCAGCCCGACCTGCTGGCCGACCCGGCCACCGTGATGCGCCGGTCGGCCGAACGCATGAGCGCGGCGGGGCTGCTCGTCGAGCTCGACATCGGCCCCGAAGTGGCGCGGGCGCCTCTGATGGCCCGCGCGTCGGCCGCCCGGATCGTCCAGGAGGGGCTCACCAACGTGCTCAAACACGCGGGGGCGGGCACCTGGGTGCGGGTGAGCCTCACCGCTGCCCCCGGCGGGCTGGCCGTCGAGGTGCGCAACGGCCGCCCGGCCGCCGCGCTGCTCAGCCTGCCCTCCTCCGGGCAAGGGCTGCGCGGCATGCGCGAACGCGCCCACGCGCTCGGCGGCACCCTCACCGCCGGCCCGGCCGAGGACGGCGGCTGGCTGCTCACCGCCCTGCTGCCCACCAGGCACGCGGCGTGATCCACCCGGCCCGGACATCGGGCGAGCTCAGCGCCGAGCCTCTCTCCCGGTCGGCGTACAGACGGCGGCGAGCAGGGTTCAGCCGGCCGCGGACCGCACGATGCCGTCGACCAGAGCGGCCAGACGGCGCGGCTGGGACAGGAACGGACAGTGGCCGCTGGTCAGCCTGCGGATCTCGGCGGCTCGGGCTGCCATCCGCTCCTGCAAGGCGGGCGGGACGGCTTGGTCCCGCTCGGTGACGATGTAGGTGGCGGGGATGTCGTGCCACCCGGCCGTGTCGGCCTTCTCCGTGAAGGACCGCCTGGTCTGGTTGACCAGGCGGCTCATCTCCCGCTCGGCCTCGGCGTCCGGCAGGTCGCCGTAGAGCGAGGTGCGTGGCTGGTCGATGAGGGGGAACAGGCCGCTCGTGTCGTCGGGGTCCGGCAGGCCGTGGAGGGTGCACAACGACTGTCCCCGGTCCGGCAGGTACGCGGCCAGGTAGATCAGCCGCTCGACGTTGCCGGCTCCGGTGGCGGCCTCGGTCGTCGGGATGCCTCCGTAGGAGTGGGCGAGCAGCACGATCGGGCCTTCGACCGCGGCCAGTTCCGCGGCCAGCACGGCGGCGTCGTCGTGCATGCCCGCGGTGGGACGTTCGCCGGCGCTCGGAAGCGCGGGCGTGCGCGTGGCGTAGCCGAGCGCGTGCAGCTCGGGCTGGAGCCTCGTCCAGGTGCTCGGGCGGTGCCAGGCGCCGTGGACCAGGATCACGGTGGTCATGAAGGGACTCCTAGGCTCCTAGGTGCTCGATGGGGACATGGGGCGTGTCGTGCCAGGGCTTTCCGGCGATTGCCCATGGCATCAGCATGGCCGATCCTGCGCGTCGGGCGCGCGGCCGAGCAGTCGCAGGATCTCGCCGGACAGAAGCTCGTCCCGGCCCTTGAGAGCGTCGGCGAGTTCCGTGTCGGTGCAGAAGATCATCTCGGCTGCGATCTTGTCCTGCACGATCCGGGCCACGTTGTCCAGGGCGACGGGGATCGGCTCGGAGGGGAGCTCGGCCGTGGACAGGTCGATCAGGTGGGTGTCGGCCTGCGCCGGGTCCATGAACTTCTTGATGATGAGCGAGTTCTGGTTCAGGGAGGAGGTGGTCCAGATCGTGAAGACGACGACGTACAGGCCTTTCCACGCGTTGTCGCCGAGTTGCCCGCGCCAGCGGGTCATGATGTCCGCGACGCCTTCGATCTGCACTTTGGACGCCCAGTACATGTTGGTGCGGATGTTCGGATACACGCTGCCCGAGTAGTCCTCGAAGGAATCCAGGTCGAAGGAGCGGCTTCGTGTGGTGTGCGCGATGAATTCGCGTGACCTGTCGAGAATGTTCGCGCACGACTGCTGAAGACCAGGTGGAAGTCTCGCCTCGTCGAGTCGCCGCCGGGCCGTGTTGATCGTGGCGGAGACGTCCTTGAGCGGCTGGACCCAGCCGTCCGCCGGCCCCTTGAACGCGACCATGTCCAGGTCGTGCGGATCGATCCTGGCGCTCTGGAACGCCGGAACCTGCTTGGGCAGGTACGGGGCGATGACGGTGAAGATGCCCAGCGGGAGGTGCGCGATCGACTTCGCCAGCTCGTAGATCTCGTCGACCGGGTGCAGCGACTCCAGTACCCGACCGTTCGAGACGAGGCTGTACAGGCCACCCCGATGGTCGTTCTGGACGACGATGACCGGGCTCAGGTGGTTGACGAGGCCGGCTTTCAGCGCGGCGTAGTTCCGCCGCGTGTCGGCGTTGACCGCACGGATCGCGTCGCGTGCCGGCCGAAGTCCGGCAGCGTCCGACGGGGACGTGCCGGCACGTGCGACGGGCAGGACGTTGCCGCCGAGCAGCGTCGTGGCACCGGCTGCGGTGGCGGTGCCGAGGAACGTTCTGCGTGTGACCACTGTCTGACCTGCCTCTCCAGAGCCGCCGTCCGCCGCAGCGCCGACGAGATCGTCCGCCGACGCCAGGCCCTTCGTCACACCGTCACTCCCACTCCGGCCAGAGGTGTGCTGGACCGGAATGTTGACTTAATGTTTGTGTATGGTAACGGTAAGTAGCAGATTTCTGGGTTCTCCAGCTCGGGACACGTGAGTTCCGACAACTGTGGCCATTGCGTCGTAGGCAGGAGAGGGAATGTCCATTCTCAAGGGCGTTACGCCGGTCGTGTCCGCCTCGCGCGCGCCTCGGTTCGCCGCCATGGCGATCGGCGGCCTCGCGCTGCTCATCGCCATGTTCGCCGCCATGTTCGCCGCCATGCTCGTCCCGGCCGCGACCGGCGCACGCGCCGCGATCGGGATCACCAAGTGCACTGGTTCCCAGACGGTGACCTACACGCCCGGCCTCACCGATCAGCCCCGGGAGGTCACGGTCAGCGGGAAGGCCCCTCTGCTTGACTGCGTCTCCACCAGTGATCCCACCATTTTCCAGGCCACGTCGACCTTCTCCGCCACCGGGACGTTCTCCTGCACCTCCGGCACGAGGGCCGGAAGCCGGAAGATCACCTGGAACAACGGCAACACCAGCACGCTGTCCTCCACCTCCACCGTCTCGCTCAACGGCGCCGAAACCGTCGTTCTGATCAAGGGCGTGGTGGTCGACGGCGAGTTCAAGGGAGCGCAGTGGACCGGCACGTTCGCCATGTTCAGCACGAAGCCTCTGGCCTGTCTCACCACGCAGGGGCTCGCCGGCGTCTCCGGCCCGCTCACCCTGAGCATCGGCTCGCTGTGAACCGGCCCGCCTGGGAGACGGACTGCGCGCCCGGCCCGAGGGGTGACCGCCGCCGGTGGGTCAGCAGGGCTGGAGGGCGGGCAGGCGGCCCTGGAAGAAGGCGGCCGGTGTGACGCCCATCAGCGTACGGAACTCGGCCGTCATGTGGGACTGGTCGTAGTAGCCGGTGGCGGTGGCCAGGTCGGCCCAGCGGCCGTGGGCGCGACCGAGGGCGAGGGCCTTGCGGACGCGTTCGATGCGTTCGTAGCGTTTGGGCGACAGGCCGACGGCGTCGGCGAACAGGCCGCGCAGGTGACGTTCGCTGACGGCGAGGTGGCGGGCGAGCGCGGGCAGCGGTTCGCGTCGCGCGCCCGTACGACCGCGCAGCGCCCGGACGGCGGCCTGGACCAGTTCGCGCCTTGCCCCGTCCGTCGAGATCCTGGCCGGCAGCGCCGCCGCCAGGTGCCGGAGCACCAGGCCGTGGTCGCCGCCCGCGTGCCGCAGCGCGGCGATCAGCGGATCGCAGGAGGCGCCCCACAGGTCCCCGAGGCGGACCACCCGGTCCACGACCTCGCTCACCGGGACGCCGAGCAACGCCCTGGTGGCGCCGGGACGCAGCCGCAACCGCAGGCAGAACGGGAGGTCCTTGCCGACGTGGTACGAAGCACGGGTGCGCGGGCCGATCACGAGCAGGTCGCTGTGCCCGGCGCGGGACGTACGGAAGACCAGGGACGTGCCGGGATCGGGGAGGTGCACCAGCGGCGGCCGCCCACCCGCCGCGGGATCCTCCCCCCTCAGCACGCTCACCGCCTCGACCAGCGGGCGCAGACCGTCCGGCACGGTCAACGGGACCTCGATGCTCATGACCCCACGGTAGCCGCGCCGCAGGCTGCGCACGTGTGCCGAAAGTTCCTATAGAGGCTGGTGGGCGGGGCGGCAGAGTGAGCCGCATGATTGTTGTCACAGGTGCCACGGGCACGGTCGGCGGTGAGGTGGTCCGGCTGCTGGCGGGCCGGGGTGAGCGGGTCCGGGCGATGACGCGGGAACCGTCGAAGGTCACGGTGTCGCCGGAGGTGGAGGTCGTACGGGGGGATTTCGACGATCCCGGGTCGTTGGCCGGAGCGGCGCGCGGCGCCGACGCCGTGTTCCTGCTCAGTGCACCCGGCCCGTGGCTCGCCCGGCATGACGAGGCGATGGTCGTGGCGGCGCGGGCCGAGGGAGTGCGGAAGGTGGTGAAGCTCTCGGCGATCGGCACGGGAGAGGAGCACGGCGGCGCCAGGGTCGGGGACTGGCATCGGGCCGGTGAGCGGGCGTTGCGCGCGAGCGAGCTGGACTGGACGGTGTTGCGGCCGTCCAGCTTCGCCTCCAACGCCTTGCGGTGGGTCGCGGAGGTCCGGCTCGGGCGGCCGGTGCCGAACACGACGGGCCGGGGCAGGCAGGGGGTCGTCGATCCGCGGGACGTCGCGGAGGTGGCGGTGCGGGCGCTGACGTCCGACGTGCACGTGCGGTCCGTCCTCACGCTGACCGGGCCCGAACTGCTCAGCGTCCCGGACATGGCCGAGGTGCTGGGGGAGACGCTCGGGCGGCCCGTCGAGACGGTGGACGTGCCGCTGGAGGTCTACCGCACGCAGTTGATCGCCGCCGGGATGGATGCCGAGTTCGCCGGCGTCGCGGTCGACGGCTCCCGGCTGGTGGCGCGGGACGGCAACGCCCGGCTCACCCCCGACGTCGAGCGGGTGCTGGGACGTTCACCCCGTACGTTCCGCACCTGGGCGGCCGATCATCTCCGGTGACGCCGGCCGCCGGGTCACGGCGAGTGTGCCGTCACTTGTTCCAGGCCACCAGGAACTCCGCCAGCGAGATGCGCCCGTCCACGTCCCCGTCGTGCTCGTCCGAGGCGTGAAAGATGGAGTCGAGTTCGGCCGCGGTGACCTCCTCGCCGCGGGCGTTCATGGCGAGCGCGAACTCCTCGCGGGTGATGTATCCGTCCCGGTCGCGGTCGAACTCCCTGAACGTGGCGGCCGGGTCGTCAAGGTCTGGCATCGGTGACCTCTCCTTCGATGTACGGACAAAGCAACATCGAAGCACAACCCCGAACCCGGGCGAGGGACGACGGGCCGAAAACCCCTGCCGGGCGGTTCCGGCGGGCGCCGGGCGGTCGGCCCGCCCGGCGCCGGGAACCGGGCTCTTTCCGGCTGCTACGGGTGTCCCGGCATGTCGGTCAGCTCCCAGACCGGGGTGCCCGAGCACGGCACCAGTTCGAGGACGGCTCCCGTGGCGGTGCTCCGGTCCTTGGCGGCGACGCATCTGGGGTTGCTGAGGGACACGATCTGCTGCCCGTCCCCCGACGGACGCAGCTCGAACCGGTAGTCGCTGAGCAAGGGCGCGCACGAGCCGCGGGTCAGGCTGTTCTCGATCCCCGCCCTCGGGATCCCGACCTTGAGGCACTGGTCTCCGGACGGGTCGGAGATCTGGTAGGTCTTCGTCGCCACGCGGCGGAACAGCAGCCGCTGGCCCGGCCCGCACTCCGCCTGGACGACCTGCGTGCCGGAGAAGGACAGGCACTTCTCGGAGTGACTCGCGACGGCGGTCGAGGTGAAGTCCCGGTCCGTCAGCCCGGACCGCAGCTGGAGGTAGGCGGGCTTCTTGGCCAGCTGCTCGTCCAGAGGGTGGGCGGCGCCCCAGCCGGGAACCCCGGACGGCACCCACGAGTACTTGTCGGTGAGGCTCCACATGGTCAGGGACACGCAGCGGGCGACGGCGAGGCACGCCTCGGCGGCCCGGCGGTAGACCTCGCCCTGGGCGGCCAGCTTGCTCGCGTCCACCGGCAGCTTGAGCCGGACGTCCAGCTCGGTGACGGCCACGTCGACCTTCAGCCCGGCGAACAGCTGCAGGGTGTCCTTGAGCTGTGTCAGCGGCAGCGTGGCGGGCAGCGGGTCGGCGACCATGGCGTGGGTCTGGAAGCCGACGCCGTCGATCGGCACTTCCTGGGTCCGCAGGTCGTGTACGAGCTTGTAGAGGCCGTCCCGCTTGCGGTTGTTCCATTCGGCGTTGAAGTCGTTGATGTAGAGCTTGGCCGTGGGGTCGGCCTCGTGGGCCCAGCGGAAGGCGTCGGCGATGTAGCCGGGGCCCAGGCGCTTGAGCCAGATGGACTGCCTGAGGGTGCCGTCCTCGGCGAGGACCTCGTTGACGACGTCCCACACGGCGACCCGGCCGGCGTAACGCTTGACGGTGGTCTGGATGTGCTGCTTGAGCGCGTCGCGCAGTTTCTCGTCGCTGAGTGAGCCGTCGCTGACCCAGGTGGGCAGACCGCCGTGCCAGACGAGGGTGTGACCGCGGACCGTCTGCTTGTTCTCCTCGGCGAAGGAGACGACGGCGTCCGCCTTGGCCCAGGTGTGCACATCCTGTTCGGGCTCAACGTTGACCCATTTCATGGCGTTCTCGGGGGTCACGCTGTTGAACTCGTACTTGAGCTTGTCGCGGTAGCCGTTGTCGGTCTCCAGGGCGCGGTCGTTGACGGCCGCCCCGATGCGCAGGTTCCGGGCCGCCGCCACGGTGCGCAGGGTCTCCTCGGCGGCGGAGGCGGGGATGACGGCCGTCGCCACGACGCCGAGCAGAACGGCGCTCATGCCGGCGAGGGACATGATGGATAGTTTCATCGCTTCTTTCGCAATTGGCTCACGAGCCGGAAGCTCGTCGTAAGTGAGGGGGGCAGGAGGGCCACCGCGACCGCGGCGGGCGCGCGGGCCGGGGAGGCGCCGTCACGTGCCCCGCCTTCCACCGCTTCCGAGACGGAACGGGCGCGCGGGGAGGGGGCTGGACGGCTTGCGGGTGTCCTGCACGGGCAGGCGCCCTCGCGAGGGGTGGACCAACGTGGGCTCCTGTCCGGTCACGGGCATGACCGGTGAGAGGCTGGTCCCCCCACCAGACCCATGACACTAGGGCATTCCGCCTCGATTCGCCCTCATTCAGTCCTCGAACCGCCCTCGGCGCCGCATCCCCCCGGGGCTCTCAGCGGCTCGCCGGGGTGTCGGCGAGCAGGGGTTCGAGGGCGCCGAGGGCCGCGCCGACGCAGATGTCGCGTAGCTGATCGCGCGTGCAGGTCTCGCGGGTGAGCCAGTCGACGCAGAGGACCTGGACGAAGACCAGCCAGCTCTTCAGGACCCCGGAGACGGCCTCGCGGACGTCGTCGCCCGCGAGCGGAAGGACCGCCAGCAGCCGCGCCCGGAGCGCGTCCAGCTCGTTCGACATGATCGTCTGGATCACCGGGTCGCCCGCGAGCACCCGGTTCGCGGCGAGGACGGCGTTGCGGTTGGCCACGAAGTAGTCGAGATGGACGTCCATGCCCTGCACGAGCTGCTCACGCAGCGAGTGGGCGGGGTCGAGCCGCGTCTCGGCGAGCAACCGGTCCGCGGCCTGCTGGTAGACGGCGGCGAAGAGGGCCTGCTTGCTCGGGAAGTGCCGGTAGAGCAGCGCCCGTGACACGCCGGCCTGCTCGGCGACCTCTTCCATCAGCACGTCGGCGTAGGGGTGGGCGGCGAAGAGCCGGGCGCCGACGGCGAGGAGCTGGGCGTGGCGCCCGTCAGGGGTGAGTCGCCGGCGTGGAGGCATGGACCAAGTCTAGTTGACACACGTCTACTAGCGCGCCACCGTAGTAGACACATGTCAACTATGGCGGGAGAGATCATGATCAAGGCGCTGCGTACGCTCGCCCAGCTGATGGGATGGGCCTGCGTGCTGATCGGCCTGCTCCACGTGGCGCTCGGCAACGCGGCGATCCCCGGCGCCGCTGCCGCGGGGCCGACGATCGACAGCTGGGGCCGGTTCATGGGGGCCGCCTTCGTCGGCTACGGGCTGGCGTGGGTGTGGGCGGCGCGGCAGCGCCCGATCCCGGCCGGGGTGGTGCGGTGGCTGGCCGCCGTCTTCCTGCTGGGCGGCGTGGGGCGGCTGCTCTCGCTCGCCGTGTCCGGCCGGCCGCACGGGTTCCAGATCGTGCTGGCGGTCATCGAACTCGTGCTGCCGCCGGTCTTCTTCTGGCTCGCCGGCAAGGAGGAGCGCGCCTGCTCGGCCTGAGCGGCCCGGCCGGGCGGGGCGCGAGCACCGCGACCGGCGGGGTCAGCTCCAGGTCGCCCGCTGGAGAATCGTGCCGAGCCGGCCGTCGCTCCACTGGTCGAAGACGAGGATCCTCGACTTGGGCAGGTGCCAGATCCGCTCCTGATAGGAGACGCCGGTCCGCTTGGCCGACTGCGTCGTGCAGCCGACCCGCCAGACGCGGTAGGTGGCCTTGTGTCCCGCCCCGACCGGGCGGGTGCCACGGGCGACGAGCTTGCCGGGGAAGTCCTCTATGTAGCGCTTGTCGGGTACGCAGCTCGCGAGCCCGTTGCCCGGGTGGTACGGCTCCTCGGGGTCGTAGGGGTTGCCGTGGCGGGCCAGAGAGATGCCCTCCGGCCCGACGAGGTAGAACCCGCGGCACTCGACGGCGCGCCGGTCGCAGCCGCCGGTCCTGACGTGAATGCCCCACCTGTCTTGTTTTCCGACCTTCCAGGTCGCAGGGATCTGGAGCGTCATGCCGCGGAAGGTCAGCGGCTTGGTCGCCGCGCTCTGCGCGGGCGCGCCGGTGAACAGGAGGGAGGCGGTCACAACCAGGGTCGTCAGCATGATCGCGAGACTAGGGAAGCCCGCTTGTGGCTCGGCTGCAACGCACTTGGAGCCCGCTCGAACCGCCCGCTCGAACCGCCCGCTCGAACCGCCCGCTCCTCCTGGATGCGACCTCGGCTCGTGACGGCTAGTCGCGGCCGCTGCCGCGGTAGAGGTCCAGCTCGCCGTCGAGTTCCAGGGCGAGCACCGTGGCGTGCGGGTCGATCGCGTGCGCGGGCGGCGCGTCGATCCACAGGATGCCGGGCACGCCGTTGAGCTCTCCGGTGATCGAGTGCCCGAGTTCGCAGTCGGCGCCGACCACCCTGGCGCGCAGGACGGTGTTGCGCAGCCCGCGCACCGTCACCGTGTCGCGGGGCGGGTCGAAGCAGGTCAGGTACAGGGTTCTGCGGTCGGCGGACAGCGTGCTCGGGCCGTAGTGGTGGCCCGCCGGCAGCCCGGCGGTGGTGCCGTACACCGCCTCGGCGTGCCGGTCGATCCAGGCGCCGAGGCCCTTCAGGCGGTCGGCCTGTTCGGGCAGGATGCGGCCGTCGGCGGTGGGGCCCACGTCGAGCAGGAGGTTGCCGCCCGCGCCGATGGTCTCGGCGAAGTAGCGGACCAGGTGGCCCACGGGCTTGTGGTTGGTGTCGTCCGGGCGGAAACCCCAGTTGTCGTTGATGGTGAGGCACAGCTCCCACGGGCCGTCGGGCGGCGTGATGGGGACGCCCTGTTCCGGCGTCGCGTAGTCGCCGCGCGAGAGCATGCGCGCGTTGAGCACGGTCCGCGGCCGTACGGCGAGGATGCGGTCGGCGAGGGCGTCGATGCGCCATTGCTCCTCCGAGCGCTCCCATTCGCCGTCGAACCACAGCAGGTCGGGCCGGTACCGCTCGACGAGCTCGTCGACCTGGCCGTCGCGGTAGGCCAGGTAGCGGGCCCACGCGGCCGGGTCCTCCCGGCCCTCCGGAGGCGTCACGTAGGGGCTCGGGTGGGCCTGCGGGCCGACGACGCTGGGGTAGTCGGGGTGGTTCCAGTCGGAGTGCGAGTAGTACAGCCCGACCTTCAGCCCGCGCTCGCGCAGCGCGTCCGCGAAGGGGCCGACCAGGTCGCGTCCCGCCGGGGAGGCGGTGACGTTCAGCTCGCCGTACGCGCTGTCCCACAGCGCGAAGCCGTCGTGGTGCCGGGTGGTGAGCACGGCGTACCGGGCTCCGGCCTGGGCGAACAGCTCCGCCCACGCCGCGGGGTCATAGCCGTCGGCGGTGAATCCGCCGAGCTGGGCCAGGTAGTCCTCACGGGAGATGTCGCCGTAGTAGAACGACCAGGACTCGGCCACTCCCTCGACGGCGTAGAGGCCGTAGTGGACGAAGATGCCGAGCTTGGCGTCGGTGAACCAGGGTTGCATGGGCACGGGGGGATCCTTCTTCGGTTCTTACCATTTCCAGGGCGGCGTCGAGGCGCTGGAGAGCGTCTTGCCGCCCAGGGCCGAGGCGTAGAGCTGTTCCATGACGGAGGTGGCGGCCAGGCCGCCCGCGCCGGTGATCGACGCGCGATCCTTCAACGCGGAGGGGACGATCGGGGGCGCGGGCCGTACGGTGCACAGCCTCTCGACGTGGCGGCGCAGCGGGTCGAGAAAGGTGTCGCCCGCCTGGACGTTGCCGCCGCCGACGACCACGATCTCGGGGTCGACGGTGAGCACCAGCGCGGCGATGCCGATCGCGATGACGTCGGCGAACCGGTCGACGGCGGCCACGGCGAGCGGGTCGCCCGCGGTGGCGGCGTCGAACACGCCCTCCCTGCTGACCCGCCGGCCGTCGGTGAGCTCGACGTCGTGCAGGTGCTGCTGGGCATGCTCCCAGCCCATCTGCGGCAGTGCGCCGATCTCGCCGGCGGCGCCGTTCGCGCCCCGCACGACGGTGTTGTTCAGGACGACCCCCGCCCCGGTGCGGTTGCCGGAGTGCACGTAGACCATCGAAGCGGCCTCGGCGGCGCTGCCCTTCCACGCCTCGGCGAAGGCGGCGAGGTTCGAGTCGTTCTCGACGGCGATGGGGCACTCGAAGGACGACGCGAAGGCGGTGCGCACGTTGAGCCCCTCCCAGTCGTCGAGGCCGCGCGTGACGACGTCCTGGTAGACCACGGCGGGCACGGACACCCCCATCGCCCACACGTCGGCGCGCCCGCGGCCCTGCGAGCCGAGGAGCCGGTCGACCACCCCGACGGCGTCGGCCAGGACGGCCTCGGGCGGGTCCGCGACGGAGACGGTGATCGAGTGGGTGGCCAGGACCTCGCCGTTCAGGTCGGCGAGCTCGGCGCGGGTGGTGTGCTGGCCGATGTCGATGCCGGCGACGACGGCCGCGCCCGCGTTGAACTGGTAGCGGTTGGCCGGCCGCCCGGCTCCGGTGGGGGAGAGGGGCTCGACGCTCGTCACCCAGCCGAGGGCCACGAGGTCGCCCACCACCGTGTCGGCCGCGGTCTTCGACAGCCCGACGACCTGGGCGATCGCCGGGATGGTGAGAGGCTCCAGGCGGATCGCCTCGATCACCGCCAGCGAATTGATGCGGCGCAGGCGCGACTGGCCCACGGGCTGGCGCAGCAGGCTCGCTTCACGTCCGATCAGCACTCACGTGGCCCTTTCGTATCCTGGGACGTCTTCCATTAAAACACAAAGTGTATTTATTATTGCCAACCGTGCCTCCCAGCAAGAAGGGACCATCCATGCGTAATCGCGCCATAGCCGTCGCCACCTGCGCCTCCGCCGTGCTCGCCCTCGGCGCGTGCGGCCAGAAGCTCCAGGACGCCGGTCCGTCGGCCTCCGCCGGCGCCGCGCCCGCGAGCCTCCTCTATTGGGGCAAGTGGGCGAAGGGCACCCCCCAGGCGAACCTGTTCGAGAGCGTCATCGCCGACTACACCCGGCAGACCGGCGTCAAGATCGACGTTCAGTGGCTCGCGCAGGGCCAGGAGCAGCAGGTCAAGAACGCCGTCGCCACCGGCGCCGGTCCCGACTTCTTCGACACCGCCATCGACCACACCGCCGAGTTCCGCGCCGCCGGCGTGCTCGGCGACATGGGCCCGATCTTCAGGACGAAGATCCCGAGCGAGGACAGGACCATCGAGGAGGTCCTGCCGAAGAGCGTGCTCAAGGCCATCGGCGACGACAAGGGGTACGGCTTCGTCCCGCACAGCGTCTTCTCCATCGGCCTGTGGTACGACTCCGCCAAGTATCCCGACTTCGCCCCCAAGTCGTTCGACGAGTTGCTGGAGATCGCCAAGAAGGAGAAGGCGTCCGGCCGCGCGCCGATCGCGCTCGACGGCTCGGTCAACGCCTACAACTCCTTCTGGATCCACCAGATGCTGCTGTCCACCGCCGGCCCCGGCATCCTGCTGAAGCTCGCCGCCGACCCGGCCGCCTGGGACCTGCCCGAGGTGAAGCGGGCGGCCAAGGCGCTGGAGTCGCTGGTGAAGGCCGAGCTGTTCGAGCCCGACTACATGGCCACCAAGTTCCCGGCCGCGCAGAACGCCTGGGCGGGCGGCAAGCACAGCTTCATCCTGAACGGCTCCTGGCTCGGCAGCGAGACCGCCTCGCTGCGCGCCGCCGCGGTCAAGCCCCGCATCATCGCCTTCCCGCCGGTCGACCCCGCCAAGGGCGCGGTCGCCACGGTCGGCGCGCTCGGCTGGGGCGTGAACGCCAAGTCCAAGAACCAGAAGGCGGTCGCCGACTTCCTGGCCTTCGCCATGCAGAAGAAGTACATCGACCGCATCGGCACCGACGCGGCCAACATCCCCTCGCGCGCCGACTCGCCCGCCCCGGTGGAGCTCCAGCAGCTGCAGGCGTCCATCCGCGACGCCGAGCAGGTCACGCTCGACGGCGACGGCGTCTCGACCGTGCAGCCCAAGTGGCTGGCCGACGTCTTCCTCCCCCTCGACGACAAGTTCGTCGCCGGCAAGCTCAGCGCCGAGGAGTTCCTGGCCGAGGGCAAGGCGAAGACCGCCGCCATGAACGGATGACCGTGACCGTGTCCGACACCGCCCTGCGGGCTCCGTCCGCGGGCAGGCGGGCGAAGGCGTCCCGCGGCGCGCTCCAGGGCGAGCGCCGCCGGCTGTACCTGCCGATGCTGCTTCCCGCACTGATCGCCTACCTGGTCTTCTTCGTGCTGCCGTCGTTGTTCGGCGTCGCGCTCAGCTTCGCCGAGTGGTCAGGGCTGGGGACCGAGCTCTCCTGGGTCGGCTTCGCCAACTACGTGTCGATGGCCGGGAGCGAGCTGTTCCGTGCCTCGTTCGTGCAGACGCTGATCCTGACGCTGGTCGTGGGCCTGGCGCTGTTCCTCATCGCCGGCGCCTCCATGATCGTATTGCGTGCGGCGCGCGGCAGCGCGTTCATCCGGGCGGCCGTCTTCCTGCCGTTCATGATCTCGCCCATCGCCGTGGGCCTCGCCGTCTCGTTCCTCTTCAACCCGGACGGACTGATCAACACCGTGCTGGGCGCCCTCGGCCTGTCCGAGCTGCGCCAGCCCTGGCTGGCCCCCGAGCTGATCTTCAACGTGATCATGGCCGGAGTGGTCTGGAGCGCGGCCGGCTTCTACGTCGTGCTGGTGATGTCCGCGGTCGACGGCATCCCGCCGAGCTACTACGAGGTGGCCAGGATCGAGGGCGCGAGCGAGCTCCAGCAGTTCCGTTACGTCACGCTCCCGCTGACCAGGGACATGCTGGCCATCGCCGCCTCGCTCTGGGCGATCGCCGGCATCAAGACCTTCGAGATCGTCATCGCCTTCGTCGGCACGGCGGGCACCCCGCCCCCCGAGGCCAGGACCCTCGCCGTCGAGCAGTACCTCCGGGTCACCGGCGGCCGTGAGGGCGGACTGGCCCAGCTCGGCGAGGCCGCGGCGATCGGGATCGTGATGACGGTGATCACCGCCGTCCTGATCGTGCTGTCGCGCAGGATCCAGCGGCGCGAACGACTGGAGCTGGCATGATCCGCGCCGGGCTCGCCCTGATCAGGGCCCTGATCTGGGCCTGGGTGCTGTTCAACGTCGGCATGGTGGTCTGGGTCCTGCTGAACTCGCTGAAGAGCTCGCGGGAGATCTTCGACAACCCGGCCGGCCTGCCCGGCACCTGGATGTGGGAGAACTTCGTCACCGCGTGGTCGGACTCCGGGCTCGGAGCCGCCGCGGTCAACTCGGTGGTCCTCACGCTCGTGTCCGTCGTGCTCATCATGGCGCTGTCCATCCCCGCCGCCTACGCGGTGGCACGGCTGGGCGGGCGTTCCAGCGGTCCTGTCGCGACCTTCTTCGCGGTGGGCATGAGCATCCCGTTCCAGGCGTTCGCCGTCCCCATGGTCCTCATCGGGGCGGGACTGTCCCGGTTCATGATCGACTGGGTCACCGGCGTCTGGGACACGCGGATCACCGTCACGCTCTTCTACGTCGTGCTCAGCCTGCCGTTCAGCATCTTCGTGCTCATCGGCTACTTCCGCTCGCTGCCCGGCGACGTGGAGGAGGCGGCCGCCCTCGACGGCGCGTCGCCGTTCCGGACCTTCCTGCAGATCATGGTGCCGCTGGCCAAGCCCGGCATCACGACCGTGGCCGTGCTGAACGCGCTGAGCCTGTGGAACGAGACCGTGATCGTGCTGATGCTCGTCCCCGAGCAGAGCGCGCAGACCCTCAACGTCGCCCTGCTCAACTTCTACTCCAACATGCAATACACCTCGAACTGGGGTGGGCTCTTCGCCGGCGTCGTCATCGTGGTGCTCCCGATGATCGCGACCTATCTCTGGTTCGGCCGCCGCATCGTCAACGGCATGACGCAAGGCATCGGCAAATGACGCATCGGCACCTGACAAGGAACGGATCTCCCATGCACGCAACGGTCGGACTCATCGGCGCCGGAGGCATCGCCAACGCGCACCTCCCGGCCTGGCTCGACCTCGGCCACGACGTCGTCGTCCACTCGATCGCCGACGACGCCGAGGCGCTGACCCGGCGCCACGGGGGCGGCCGGATCGTCCCCAGCCTGGACGCCCTGTTCGAGGCGGCGGACGTCGTCGACATCTGCACGCCGACCCACACCCACTACGAACTGGCGCTCGCCGCGCTCGGCCACGGCCTGCCGACGATCTGCGAGAAGCCGCTGACCCGTACGCTCCCCGAGGCGGAGGACCTGGTCGCCCGCTTCGCCGACGCCGGGGTCCCGCTGTTCCCCGCGCACGTCGTACGCTATTTCGCCGAGTACGCCGAACTGCACCGGGCCGTCACCCGCGGCGACATCGGCAGCGTCGCCGTGCAGCGGCACACCCGCCAGGGCCGCAGCCCGGCCGGCGGCTGGTTCCTGGACGAGGCGCTCTCCGGCGGCGTGCTGCTCGACCTCATGATCCACGACATCGACATGGCCCGCTGGATCGGGGGAGAGGTCGAGCGCGTCTTCGCCCGCACCCACGCGGTCGGCGGCAGCCAGAGCACCCAGGCGTTCCTCACGCACGCCAACGGCTCGATCTCCGTGCTGACGGCGACCTGGACCACCGCGCCGATCGAGTTCAGGACGCTGTTCGAGGTGGCCGGTTCGCACGGGCTGCTGCACGCCGACTCCGACGAGCGCCGCCCCTACCGCTACCAGGGCGACGCCGTGCCCGCGCCCGACATCCTGCCCGACTTCTCCCCGCTGACCAGCCCCTACCGGGCCGAGATCGAGGACTTCGTCCGCTCGGTCGCCACCGGTGTCCCGCCCCGCGTCACCGCGCTGGACGGCCTGGCCGCCATGCGCATCGCCGACGCCGTCGCCCGCTCGGCCGCCGAAGGCCGGCCGGTCGACCTCAAGCCCCTGGAAGCCGCATGAAGATCGCCCTGCTCTCCTTCGCCCACCTGCACGCCGCCGAGTACGCCGCCGCGCTCCTGCGCTGCGACGACGTGGAGATCGGCGCCTACGCCGACGGCTACGACGGCGTCCCGGACGGCGTCACCGCCTTCGAGACCGAGGACGAACTGTGGGCCTGGCGGCCCGACGGCGTGGTGATCTGCGCCGAGAACACGCGTCACCGGGAGTTCGCGCTGCGCGCCGCCGCCGAGGGCGTGCACGTGCTCTGCGAGAAGCCGCTCGCCACCTCGCTCGCCGACGCCACCGCGATGCTGGCGGCCGCCCGCGCCGCGGGAACCGTCCTCATGACCGCCTTCCCCGTCCGCTTCGCGCCGGCCTACGCCGACCTCCGGGCCGCGGTACGGCGGGGCGACCTCGGTCGGATCGTGTCGATCGCGGCCACCAACTGCGGCGGCGTCCCCACCAGCCGGGGCTGGTTCACCGATCCGGCGAGCAGCGGCGGCGGCGCCCTGACCGACCACGTCGTGCACGTCGCCGACCTGCTCGCCGACCTGCTGGACGACGACCCGGTCGAGGTCTACGCGATCGCCAACTCCATCCCCAACCCGGGCAAGGCCGTCGAGACCGCCGGGCTGGTCTCCCTGCGCTACCGCGACGGGGTCATCGCCTCCATCGACTGCTCCTGGTCGCGCCCGCCCGGCCGTCCCAACACCGGCGACCTGGTCACCCTCACCGTGATCGGCACCGAGGGCGTGGCCGACATCGCGCCCTTCTCCGGGGTCCTCACCGGATGGAACGGCGGCCCGCTCGCGCACGGGTACGGCGCGCCGCTCGACGACCTGCTCATCCGCGCCTTCCTCGACGCCGTCCGCGACGGCGAGGCCCGCCAGCCCGACGCCAGGGCGGGCCACCGGACCGTCGCCCTCGTCGAGGCGGCCTACCGCTCCCTGCACGACGCCGCCCCCGTCCCCCTGGAGATCTGATGATCCGCCATGCCCTCGGCGCCGCCACGATGACCGCCGCCTTACTCGTGCTGCCCGCGCCCGCCGCCTCCGCCGCCGAACCGGCCGCCGGCCGTACGACGGTGACCTTCTCCGACACCCACGAGATCCTGCACGGCAACCCGTACACCGGCACCGCGTTCGACGTGAACACGCACCGGACGCCGGGCACGCCCGGCTACACCTTCACCAACGACCCGGGCATCACCGACTTCATCGAAGGCAGGAAGAAGATCCCCGCCGACGCCGACGTGGTGCGGCTCCAGCTCGCCTGGGCCGACTTCGAGCCCGACGACGGCGTCTTCGTCTGGGACCGCCTCGACGCGTTCATGAAGCGGGTGAACGAGCAGGGCAAGACGGTCGAGTTCCAGCTGCTCATGTCGGAGGCGCCCGACTACAAGAACGATCCGGGCGTCTTCCCGTACGAGTACCCGCCGGCCTGGCTGTTCGACAAGGCCGGGGTGCCCTTCCGGATGGCGCCGTACAACGACTACTTCTCCAAGCAGCCGATCTACTACAACCCGATCTACCTGGACCGGCTCAAGCGCGCGGTGGACGCCTTCGCCGGCCGCTACGACGGCGACCCGGGCGTGGCGTGGGTGGACCTGCGCGCCTTCTCCCTGTTCGGCGAGTGGTCGGGCTGGAACGACGCGATGAACTTCCCGTGGCCCGACAACGCCACCCGCGTCTCGACGCTCCAGGCGATCCTCAAGATCTACGACGACGCGTTCGACAAGTCGATGGTCATGATGCAGAACGCCGGCGCGGAGGTGAACAAGAACGACCCCGACGCCGACACCCAGGCCAAGCGGTTCAGCGTGTTCGGCTACGAGAAGGCGGCCACGTTCGAGAACTGGGGCGTGCGGTCCGACACGGTCAACGCCGGCTTCGTCTGGCACAACTACGGCGACACCGCGCAGGCCCCGTACGTCAACCGCAGGCTCCGCCGCGACATGATCCAGGTGTCCGAGGGCTCCAACTGGGACAACCCCACGATCATGCTGAACAACCCCCGGCTGTTCGTGAAGAACTCGCTGGAGGGCTACCACTCCAACCTCCAGGGCATCAACAACACCGGCTTCGCGAACTGGCAGCCGATGAAGGACGCCTACGGCGAGTGGTTCGAGACGCTGGCGCGGTTCACCGGCTACCGCTTCCTCATGCCCACCGCGACCTACGACACCGAGGTCAGGCCCGGTGGCGAGTTCCGCATCTCGCACACCTGGACCAACAACGCGGTCGGCTTCAGCCCCCGGCGCTACCCGGTCGAGGTGCGCTTCACCGACAGGTCCACCGGCGACGTCGTGTGGCGCGGCACCGACGCCACCCTCGACCAGACCAAGCTCTTCAAGGGCGACGTCCGCCAGATCAACTCGGCCTTCACCCTCCCGTCCGACCTGCCCGCGGGCTCCTACGACGTGGCCGTCGCCATGCTCGGCGCGGACGGCAAGCCGCGGATCGAGCTGGCGATGCCGGGCGGCAAGGACAAGGTCTACCCGATCGGCGCCGTCCGGGTCGCCGCGGAAGCCGTACCGGCCGGGCGGCCGACGACCCCGCTGACGCAGTTCACCGTCCAGAACGAGGACTACACCGCGGCCAACGGCGCCTACGGCGTCGAGACCCCGCCCGAGGGCGGTCTCGGCGCGCTCTACATGGACGCCGCCGGCGAGTCCGCCGAGTACGACAACGTCGACGTGCCCGCCACCGGCACCTACCGGGTGGAGTTCCGGGCCTCCTCCGAGGAGGCCAACCACCTGAAGGTCGAGGTCGACGGCAAGGAGGTGACCACCGTCAAGGTGCCGGACTCCGGCGGCTACAACACCTACAGGACCTTCGAACGGCGGATCCCGCTCACCGAGGGCCGGCACACGATCAAGCTCACCCGGCCCGACGGACGCTGGTTCTTCCTCAACTGGATGCGGTTCACCCTGGAACGGCCCGAGTCGATCACCCTCCAGGCCGAGTCGGCGACCGGGCAGCAGGGCACCCAGAACACCGACCTCGCCGACAGCGACGACGGCACCCCCGGCGTCACCTCCATCGACACCGGCGACTGGTCGCGCTTCGACGCCGTCAGCGTCCCCGCCGACGGCAAGTACCTGCTGCAGCTTCGCTACTCGACCGTCAACGACAAGCCGCTGAAGTTCCGCGTCGAGGTCGACGGCGCCGACGCCACGGGACCGCTGAGCCTGCGCCCCACCGCGGGCATGCTCAGCCCGCGGACCGAGGACTTCGTCCTGCCGCTGACCGCGGGCGAGCACTCGGTCAAGGTCGTCTGGATCGAGGCGAGCTCCAACATCGTCTGGAACTGGCTGCGGCTCGACCTGCAGGGCACGTCCGAGCAGACCGTCGAGGCCGAGCGCTGGACCATGCAGTGGAACACCGACCAGGAGTGGAACTGGAAGGGCCCCGACACCGGCGTCGTCACCAAGGACGGCGTCGTCGGCGGCGTCGACCCGAACGACTACCTGCGCTACGAGAACGTGTTCGTCCCGAACACCGGCATGTACAAGGTGACCTTCAAGGGCTCGGCCGCCCAGGACACCACGTTCAGGTTCGAGGTGGACGGCGACCGCACCACGGTCTTCGTCCCCAAGTCCGACGACGCCAACGTGACCACCTGGATCAAGATGTCCGCCGGCCTGCACACCCTCCGGATCGTGAGCGAGGGCAGCGGGCTGGCACTCGACAAGTTCACCCTCACCGCCTCCACCGCCGCGATCAAGGCACTCGACGTCACGGGCGCCGGCGCCCTCAAGGTCGGCGAGCCCGCCCGGCTGTCCGTCGCGACGGTCGGCGCGGACGGCACCCGCACCCCGGTCACCGAGGGCGTCACCTTCAAGAGCTCCGACCCGTCGATCGCCACCGTGGACGCGGACGGCCTCGTCACCCCCCGCACCTGGGGCAGCGCCACGATCACCGCGATCCACGACGGATTCTCCGGCGAGCACAAGATCACCGTCACCGACCCGAAGGTGGTGCTCACCTACGTCAACGACACCGACAAGCGCATCGCCTACCCCGACGACGACTTCACCTACAGCCCCGACCGCGGGCTGGGCGACTACGGGGACGACGTCCACGCCGGCTGGCGCGCCGGGCAGGCCGTCGAGTTCGCCTTCACCGGCACCGGCATCAGCCTGCTGTCCGAACGCTACTCCGACATGAGCACCATCGACATCTACGTCGACGGCCAGCTCAAGGCCACGGTCGACTGCGACTCCCCGGTACGGCTGACCGCCCAGCGGGTGTTCCAGCTCACCGGGCTGCCGATGGGCGAGCACACCATCAAGGTCGTCAACGGCGCGGACAAGTTCCTCATCATCGACGCGTTCGTGGTCGAGACGCCCAACACCTGGAACGGCGCCGAGCTCGGCGTCGGCAACGTCAACGCCAAGTCGGTGACCCTGACCTGGCCGTCCGTGCCGGCCGCCACCGGCTACGCGGTCTTCAACGGCGGCACGGAGGTCATGCGGGTGACGGGGACGACGGCTCGGGTCACCGGGCTCCGGGGCCGCACGAGCTACACCTTCACCGTCCGCCCGCTGGCGGCCGACGGCACGACGCTCCCGATCGAACTGTCGGCCACGGTCCGCACCAAGGGCTGACCGCACTTGCTCCAAGCGGCCCGGCCGGCCCGGCCGGGTCGCTTCGGCATTTCCCCCGGGTTCCGCACCTGAGCCGGTCCGCCCGGCCGTCGGCCGCGGCGGTGGTGTCGAAGCGATCAAGGAGGCGGTCACGTGAGCGCCTGCTCGGCGGACGCGTCCGGCGCGGCGGGCAGACGGTGCCGGCGCTTGGGCAGGCCGAAGGTCGGGTGCGAGATGCCCCACAGCGAGATCTGGAGGATGCCGGACTTGATCCGCGCGGCCTTCCGGCCGCCCACGTACTTCGGTTTCGCCTGCGCTTCGTCGTCGACGAGCTGGAGGATGCCGTCCCGCCGTCCGAGGCTGATGTGGTTGCCCGGGTAGTGCAGCTTGCTCTTCGCGATGTCGCGGCCGGTCAGGCGTGCCACGATCGCGTCCGTGGCCCGCCGGCCGGTGGAGCCGGCCGACGCGCAGGACATCGGCAGCGGCCGGCCGTTGTCGCCCGTGGCGTGGGCGCTGTCGCCGGCGGCGTAGACGTTCGGGTGCGAGACCGACCGCATGGTGTCATCGACGATGATCTGCCCGTTGCCGGTGACCTCCAGCCCGGCGGCGGCGGCGATGGGGCTGACCGCGAACCCGGCGGTCCAGACGGTCGCGCCGGCTGCCAGGACGGTGCCGTCGGCGCACAGCACCCCTGATGCCTCGACTGCTTCGACGCTGGTGTGCTCCAGGACGGTGACGCCCAGCCGGTCGCAGGCCCGACGCAGGTGGCCGCGGGCTCCGGCGGAGAGCCGGGCGCCGAGCCGGCCATGGGCGATGAGCGTCACCGACAGGCCGGGCCGGGATTCGGCGAACTCGGTGGCGGTCTCGATGCCGGTCAGCCCGTCGCCGACGACCAGCACCCTCCCGCCCTCGGCCTGCCTGACCAGGCCGTCCAGGCGCTCGCGCAGGCGCAGCGCCGCGGGCCGGGCGGTGACGTGGAAGGCGTGCTCGGCCACGCCGGGTACGCCGCGGTCGGCGACGCCGCTGCCGAGCGCGTAGACGAGCGTGTCGTAGCCGAGTTCGCCGGCGTCGCTGTGGACGATCTGGCGCTCGGGGTCGACGGCGGTCACCCGGGCCAGGCGCAGCCGTATGCCCGTGCCCGCGAAGACGTCGGCGAGCTTGTGAGCCTCGATCTGCCGGCCGGCCGCGAGCTGGTGCAGCCGCAGCCGCTCGACGAAGTCCGGCTCGGCGTTGACCACGGTGATCTCGGTGTCCGCCGGGGACAGCCGGCGGGCCAGGTTCCCGGCCACGTAGGCCCCGGCATAGCCGGCGCCGAGGACGACGACGCGGTGCTTCATGTGGTGCTCCTGTCGGTTCGCTTGCTCCTGCTGAGTGGGGCGTCGGCGCCCTCGCCTCTGTGACAGTGCGGCCATGTGACGTGGGTCACCGGTCACGGCTGTCACACGGCGGGGTGAGCCGACGCCTAGTGCATGGAGCAGGATTTGCGAGGGCGACAGGCAGGAGCCAGGGATGAACGAGCGCAGGGACGCGACGACAGGCGCAGCCCGGCCGACGGCCGACGGCCGACGGACGGACCCGGCGACGGAGGCGTTCCTCGTCCATCACAACCTGCTGTTCACCGTCGTCTACGAGATGCTCGGCTCGGTGGCCGACACCGAGGACGCCCTGCAGGAAACCTGGCTGCGCTGGGTCAAGGTCGACCTCGGGCAAGTGGTCGACCAGCGGGCCTACCTGGTGCGGATCGCCACCCGGCGCGCGCTGGACCGGCTGCGCGTGATGAAGCGCCGCAAGGAGGCGTACGTCGGCCCTTGGCTCCCCGAACCCCTGCTCACCGCGCCGGACGTGGCCGAGGACGTCGAGCTCGCCGAGAGCGTGTCGATGGCGCTGATGCTCGTGCTGGAGACGCTGTCGCCGACCGAACGAGCCGTCTTCGTACTGCGCGAGGTCTTCGACGTCGGCTACGACGAGATCGCGGCCGCGGTCGGCAAGACCCCGGCGACCGTGCGCCAGATCGCGCACCGCGCCCGCCGGCACGTCGACGCCCGCCGCCCGCGCGAGGCGGCCTCCCCGGACGAGACCCGGGCGGTGCTGGCCTCGTTCCGGCGCGCGGTCGAGACCAGGGACCTGCAGGGCCTGCTCGACGTGCTGGCCCCGGACGTCGTCCTGATCAGCGACGGCGGCGGCGTCAAGCGGGCCGCTCCGCAGCCGATCACCGGCGCGGGCAAGGTGGCCCGCATGATCGTCGGCGGCCTCGGCAAGGCCCGGATCACCCTCACCGCCGAACCCACCGTGGTCAACGGCAACCCGGCGCTCCTCCTGCGCGTGGACGGCGACATCGACGGCGTCATGGCGGCCCGCGTCGAGCACGCCCGCGTCACCGGCCTCTACTACGTCCGCAACCCGCGGAAGCTGACCCGCATCGCATCGGAGACTCCGCTCACCCTGCGCTGAACCCGCACAAGCGGCAACACATTCACCAGATCTCATGCTGGGAGGTCATTCATGACAGAGAACGTCGCCCACACCGGCGAACTCGCCGACCTGGAACTGCCGGTCGAGCGCGGCTGCCCGTTCAGCCCGCCCGCCGCCTACGAACGACTGCGCGAGCAGGCGCCGATCAGCAAGATCCGGTTGGCCGGCGGAGGCCAGGCGTGGTGGGTGTCCGGGCACGAGGAGGGCCGGGCCGTCCTCGCCGACGGCCGCTTCTCCTCCGACAAGCGCAAGGACGGCTTCCCGCTCTACACCCTCGACGCGGCCACTCTGCAGCAGCTGCGCAGCCAGCCCCCGCTGATGCTCGGCATGGACGGCGCCGAACACGCCGCGGCCCGCCGTCCCGTGATCGGCGAGTTCACCGTGCGGCGGCTGGCCGCGCTGCGCCCGCGGATCCAGGACATCGTCGACCACGTCATCGACGACCTGCTCGCCGCCGACCAGCGGCCGGCCGACCTGGTGCGGGCGCTGTCGCTGCCGGTGCCCTCCCTGGTGATCTGCGAAATGCTCGGCGTCCCGTACGCCGACCACGACTTCTTCCAGAGCCGCACCGCCATGATGGTGCGGCGGACCTCCCTGGAAGAGCGCCGGCGCGCCTTCGCCGAACTACGCGCCTACCTCGACGACCTGGTCACGCGCAAGGAGTCCGAACCCGGCGATGACCTGTTCGGCCGGCAGATCGCCCGGCAACGCCAGGAGGGCGTCCTCGACCACGCGGCCCTGGTCAGCCTGGCCTTCCTGCTGCTGACCGCCGGGCACGAGACCACGGCGAACATGATCTCGCTCGGCGTGGTCGGGCTGCTGACGCATCCGGAGCAGCTGGCCCTGGTCAAGGCCGACCCGGACAGGACGCCGATGGCCGTGGAGGAACTGCTGCGCTACTTCACCATCGCCGACGGGGTCACCTCCCGGCTCGCCACCGAAGACGTGGAGATCGGCGGGGTGCGCATCAAGGCGGGCGAGGGCGTCATCGTCTCGATGTTGTCGGCCAACTGGGACCCGGCGGTGTTCAAGGACCCGGGCGAACTCGACGTCGAGCGCGGCGCCCGCCACCACCTCGCCTTCGGCTTCGGCCCGCACCAGTGCCTGGGCCAGAACCTGGCCCGGATGGAACTGCGGATCGTCTTCGACACCCTGTTCCGCCGCATCCCCACCCTGCGCCTCGCCGCACCGGCCGGGGACCTGCCGTTCAAGACCGACGCCGTCATCTACGGCGTGCACGAACTCCCGGTCACCTGGTGAGCAGGACGGGACGCGCGCATCGGGGGTGGATCGCCTCCAACCGGCTTCCGAGGTCCTGCGTTCATTAGGGCGGAAGGAGTCGCATGGACAAATATGAGGGATTCAGGGAGTTCGTCAGCGCCCGCCAACAGGCGTTGATGCGCACCGCGTACCTGCTCACGGGAGACGCCCACCGGGCTGAGGACCTCCTGCAGACCGTGCTGACCCGGATCGCCCGACACTGGCCCAAGCTGGCCAAGGACGGCAACCCCGAGGCATACGCCCGGCGGGCCCTGGTCAACGAGCACGTGTCCTGGCTGCGGCGCAGGCGCACGGACATCCTGACCAGCAGCCCGCCGGAACCGGCCTACGATCCGGAGTCCGCCGGGCTGCACCGGATGGTCCTGCAACAGGCGCTCGTCCGGCTGACTCCACGGCAGCGCGCCGTCCTCGTGCTGCGTTTCTACGAGGACCTCAGCGTCGAGGAGACCGCCGAGGCGCTGGGCTGTTCGGCCGGCACGGTCAAGAGCCAGACCCACTACGCCCTGGGCCGCCTGCGCGTCCTCGCGCCCGAACTGGCCGGTCTGTTGTCCGAAATCGATCCGGTGGAGGTGCCGCGATGACGAGGTTCCGTGACGAGCTCGACGCGATCGCCCGGCAGGCGCCCGACGTCGATCTCGCCGAGGTCGCGCTGCGGGGCGCCCGGCGTACGCGAACGACTCTGATCAGCGGCTCCGCGGTCGCGGCCGTCGCCGCACTGACGCTGGCCGTCACCCTTCTCGTCAATCCCGGCGGGCCCGCCGACGTCGGCGCCGTCACGAGGGGTACGCCCTCGTCCGCTCCGACCTTCCGCGGCGTTCCCGCGGGGCCGACACCGTCGCCGGAGGACCTCGTCCCCGTCCGCGCCGTGCTGCCCGCGTCCGGGGTGGGGCCGGTGCGCTACGCCTACTACGACTTCGGCCAGGACGCATGGAAGCCCGGCGCGGACAACGCGCCGGTGGCCGACGAGACGTGCCTGCAGTGGAAGGTGGTCCTGCGGGACGGAACCCGGTACCGGGTCGCCGATGCGCTGAGCGTCTACACCGACCAGACCAAGAAGAACTACATGAACACCGCCGCCCCGCTGGCGATCTCCCGCGACGGACGCCGCATCGCCTACTACGTCCCCGAGCGTGAACGCTTCGCCGTTCGCGAGCTCGACACCGGCCAGGTCTGGGACATCCCCCAGGTGGTCAGGCGCAAGGCCATGGTCAAGGGCGGCGGGCTGATCACCTTCTCGCCGGACGGGCGCCGGCTCGGCCTGAACCTGGTCGGCATCCCCCAGGTCGTCGTGGACGTGGAGAGCGGGCGGGTCGTCGAGGAGTTGCCCAAGGGCTGGCAATCCCTCTATCCCGCCGACGAGGGCGTCCCCATGGTCGTGGAGCACGAGGACGGCCGGTTCGGCGTGCTCTCGGACGGCAAGGTGACGGTCTTCGCCGAGCCGAAGACCTGGGCGCTGACGGGGGCCGTCGGCCCGGACGGCACGACCGTGGCCATGCTGACCGGCCCGGCGGCGAAGGGGGAGACCGTGACGAACAGCGAGCCGTACGACAAGATCGTCACCGTGGACCGGGCGAGCGGCCAGGTCAGGTCCGAGGTCAAGCTCGACCCGCCGCGGCAGCTGAATCCGCACCGGCTCGGATACTGGCTCAACGAGCGTGAGGTCCTGGCCCTGGGCACCGCCATACGGGACCCGGGCTCCGACCGGTGGCCCGACCTCGGAGACATCGCCTACGCCATCGACGTGACCACCGGCAAGATCCGCAAGCTCGCCGCCTACCGGCTGCCCCCGTGGGGCGGCAGCGTCTCGGCGCCCGGCTTCCCCAGCGGCTGACGCCCAGGACGACAGCGGCCGGGGCCGGCGCGGGAGCGGCCGCCACTCCCGCGCCGGACATGGTCGGGACCGCGGGGGCGGCGAGGCCGTCGGCCTCCACCGATTCCTTGGTGACCGTTCGGCGCGGCCGATGTCTGGACGATGCCCACGTCGCCGGAGGGCCGGCTGTCGTCGAACTCCACGGTCGGCCCGTTGCTGTGGCGGAGCATCGCGAGCCTGCCCTCGGCCTCCGGAAGAAATGGATCTTTCGGTTGCCTTGAAGTCCAGCCCGGCAGATACTTCTCGCTGTGACGGCGACCGAGCCTCTGCTGGCACGAGCGCAACTCACCGCCCTTTTCGATCAGATCCCGCGACACCGGCTCACCGTGGTGACCGCGGGCCCGGGCGGCGGCAAAACCTCAGCCGTACGCGGCTGGACGCGGGCCCGGCCTGATCAACCGGTGACGTGGCTGACCTGGGCCGACGACGCCACCCTGATCGAAGAGATCTGCCAGGCCCTGGGCGCGCCGGCCGGGTGGATCCGCTCGGCCGGGCTCGCCACCGAACTGGCCGCCGCCGTCTGCCGGCCGACCGTCCTCGTCATCGACGAGGTGGAGCGGATCGAGCCGGGCACCCCCGGGGCGCGCCTGCTCGAAGAGCTCTGTCACCACGGCGGCGACGACCTTCACCTGGTGTTGATCTCACGCTCCGCCGTGCCCTTCCCGATCCAGCGCATGCGCGGCCTCGGCCATGTCTTCCAGGTGTCGGCCGAACAGCTGGCCTTCACTCCTGCCGAGACCCGCTCGCTCGCCTCGATCGTCCTGGGGGCGGACGACCTGGCGGAGGAGGTTCAGGAGCTGACCAAGGGGTGGCCGGTCGCCGTACGGCTCACGTTGAGCTGGCTGAGCGGCCTGCCCCGGTCGGACCGTGCCAAACGGATCGCCGCTACGCCGGTGTTCGACTATCTGGTCGAGGAGGTGGTGAAGGACGAGCATGAGGAGTTCCTCCGCGCGACCGCTCGGCTGCCGTGGTTCACTCACGAGCTGTGCCAGGCGATGGGGGTCGCCGTCTCCCGCGAGGAGCTCCGCGCTCTGGCCGCTCAGCACATCCTGATCACGCCCAGCGATCAGGGCTATGTGGTGTCCACCCTGGTCAGGGAGTTCATGGGCGATGCCGGACGGGGGGCGGCGGCGGCCCATTGGTATGAGTCGCATGGGTTCGTCCGGGAGGCGCTGGCGGTTTGTGCCGAGCCCGGCCATCGGGTGGCGATGATCGAAAGGTGGCATGCGTCGCTGCTTGCCGAGGGGCACGCGGCTGAGCTCGTCCGGGCCTGCGTCGCCGTACCGGAGGAGTGGCGGACGTGTGCCGTGAATCTGGCCGAGGGGCGGGCCCGCCAGGTTCAGGGGGACTGGGCCGGCGCGCTGGAGTGCCTTCGCCGTGTCGACGCCACCGACCCCGCGGTGGCCTGGCGGATGGGGATGATCTATTACCAGCGGGGGGACTACAAGGCGGCATTGTCGACGTTCGAGCTGGCCGGCGGCTTCGACGGCTCGGCGTTTCCGCTGCCCTCGTCGAGCTCCTCCGACCGGGCGATGTTGCTGGCCTGGTCCGCCAGCGCTCGCTGGCTGGTCGGCGAGAGCGCGGAGGCGACCCAGCTGGCCGAACAGGCCCTGGCGATGGCCACCCGCTGCCAGGACGAACGCGCTGCCGCCTGCGCCCACACCGCGCTGGCCATGGTCACCCACGACGCCGGCGACGGGGCCGGAAGCGAACGGCACAGCGCCCTCGCCCTCGCCGCCGCGGAGAGCGCGGGAGACCTGCTGCTGTCGGCGCGCGTCCTGGCCAACCGCGCCGCGAGCCGCACGGAGGAGGCCCGCTACGACGAGGCCATCGCCGACTCCGACCTCTCGGTACGGCGAGCGGACCTGGTCGGCGACCCCGTCCAGACCGCGATCGCCCTGCACAACCGCGCCGAGGCGCTCATGGGCCTGGGCAGGCTCGACGAAGCCCTGGCCGACTTCCGACGGGCCCGCGACATCTTCAGCCGGGTGGGCAGCGACAAGCTCGGTCACCCACTGGCGGGGCTCGGCCAGGTCTATCTGGAGCGCGGGGAGCTGATGCATGCCCGGATCAGCTTCGAGAACTCCCTGAAGCATGCCGAACAACTCCGAAACGCCCATCTGACCCAGACGGTCCTGGCCGGACTGGCCCGTGTCCACGCGGTCGACGATCCGGCGCTGGCCGTACAGCTGGCCGAACGCGCGGTCGCGGCAGGCGGCGGCTCCAGCCGGGTGGACGCGCTCCTGGCCGCCGGCTGGGTCTGGGCGGAGACCGGCGACCGGACCAAAGCCGGCGCCTACGCCCGATCCGCCCACGAGGCGGCCGTCAGCCGCCGCGACCGGGCCAAGATCGCCGAAGCCCTGGAACTGTCGGCCTTCACCGTGGCCGAATCCCCGGGCGAGCGGGCAGACCTGCTGGCCTCCGCAGCGGAGATCTGGGCGCAGATCGGCAGCCCTGTGGACATCGCGCGTAACGCCTTCGCCCGCGCGCGGCTCAGCGGCTCCGGCCTCGACGAGGCGGAGCAGGAGCTCCGCCGCGCCGGCGTCCGCGGGCCGCACGGCTCCGGCGCCGGCCTGCTCCGCGTGATCACGCTCCTCGACCAGGACGCCGTGCGGTTGTGCATGCTGGGCGGAGTACGGCTCAGCCGCCGCGGCGGCGCTGTCGAATGGCAGTCCCGCAAGGCGCGCGACCTGCTGACCTGGCTGGCGTGCCAACGCGGCCGCACTGTCGCCCGGGAAGCGGCGATGGAGATCCTCTGGCCGGGTGAGGAGCCCGCGTCCTGCGCCAACCGGCTTTCGGTCGCTCTGTCCACCGTGCGCTCGGTCCTGGATCCGCAACGGAAGTTCGGCCCGGGGGAGTTCGTGCGCGCCGACAAGTACAGCATCCAGCTGGTCGGACTCCGTACCGATGTCGAGGAGTTCCTCTGCGCCGCCGCCGAGGCGCTCGCCGCCGAGGACGAGGATCTGCTCGTCGCGGCCGAAGCCCGCTACACCGGGGACGTCTGCGAGGACTCTCCTTACGCCGAGTGGCTGGAGCCTCTTCGTGAGGAGGCCCGCGCCGTGCACCAGGCCCTGCTTCGCGAGCTGGCCTCGCTCGCGGCGGCGGCCGACGACCCCGACGGAGCGGTGCGCTACCTGCTCCGGCTGCTCGAACGGGATGCCTACGACGAGGCGGCCCACCTGGACCTGGTTCGGACGTTGACCAAGGCCCGCCGCCATGGTGAGGCCCGTCGACGCTACCGGCTCTATGTCGAGGCGATGAGAGAGCTCGACGTGGAACCGGCACCCTTCAGCCTCACCTGAGCGCAGGATCGCAGGGCCCGGAGGGCACCCGGCGCGGGAGCGTGGACGCGACTTCGGTCGCGCCGATGAGTTCTGTGCGGACGCGTGGTCGATACGGCTGGACACACCGGCAGCGGTGGCCCTGTGCTGGGAACGTTCAGCGCGGGAGGAAGCACATGGAGGCAGTGATGAGCGTTGACGACTCCGAGCAGGAGCACACCATCCGGACCGGCGAGCAGCGGGCGAGCGGTCCCCGGGTGCTGGTGGCGGGGGCCAGCATCGCGGGACCCGCGCTGGCCCACTGGCTGCGCCGGCGGGGGGCCGAGGTGACCGTGGTGGAGCGGGCCGCCGAGCTGCGTCCCGGCGGGCAGGCGGTGGACGCGCGCGGGGTCGCCAAGGAGGTCATCGTGCGCATGGGGCTGGACGCGGCGGTGCGCGCGGCGTGCACCGACACCGCCGGCGCCCACACCGTGGACGCGGACGGGCACGTGCTGGAGACCTTCCGTGCCGACGACGACGGTGGCGACGGGTACATCGCGGACATCGAGATCCTGCGCGGGGACCTGTCCCAGCTGCTCTACGACGACACCCGCGACGGCGTCGAGTACGTCTTCGGCGACCGGATCGCGGAGCTCGCCCAGGACGCGGACGGGGTCGACGTGGTCTTCGCGGGCGGCGACCGGCGGCGCTTCGACCTGGTGGTCGGGGCCGACGGGTTGCACTCGGCGCTGCGGGCGATGGTCTTCGGCCCGCATGAGCGGTTCCTCCGCCACCTCGGGCACGTGCTGGCCTTCTACAGTGTGCCCAACAAGTTCGGGCTGGACCGCTGGCTGCTGGAGTACCAGGATCAGGAGTCCGGTCGCTCCGCCCTCCTGCGGCCCATCCAGGACGCCACCCGGGCGATGGCCATCTTCTCCTTCCCCGCGGCCGACTTCGACGTCGACCACCGTGACATCGCGGCCCAGAAGGTCCTGCTGCGTGAGCGGATGGCGGGCCTGGGCTGGTTGACCCCGGACATCCTCGCGCACCTGGACGACACCCCGGACTTCTACCTCGACCAGGTCGCCCAGGTGGTGATGGACCGCTGGTCGAGTGGACGGGTGGGGCTGCTCGGGGACGCGGCGTTCAGCTCTTCGCCGATGTCGGGGCAGGGCACCGGGCTGGCGCTGGTCGGCGCCTACCTGCTGGCCGGAGAGCTGGCCGCCGCCGGATGGGACCCCGACGCCGGGTTCGCCCGCTACGAGGCGCGGATGCGCTCGTTCGTCGAGGCCAACCAGGAGATCGGCCGGTTGAACGCCCGCAGCCGCGTCGTCCCGGGGCCGGACGCCGAGCCGCGCCCCGATTTCACCGGCGAATGGTTCACCGAGCTGGTCGGGCGCGCGATCAACGGCGTCGAGCTGCCCGACTACGCGGGGATACCGGACTCCGCAGCCCCGATCACCTCGCCGGCCAAGCCGTAGGTGTCACATCACCCGTCGAGAGGCCCAGTACGGCCTGCTGCTCAGCGCCCTCGGCGCGGGCGGCCTGGTCGGCGCGCTCACCGTCACCACGATCAACCGCCTGCTCGGACGCCGCTGGTCGATGCTCGCCGACCTGATCGGCACCGCCGCCATGGTCGCCGCGCCCGTGTTCACCGCCAACCTGTGGACCGTGGCCGCAGCCGCCTTCCTCGGCGGCATGGGCCCGCACCATCAGCCAGCGCCTCGTCCACCCGCCTTCACCCTTTTCGCCGTCGCGGCCCTGGCCGTCATCGTGCCGTTCCTGAGGACCGCCACCCCCGCCGCGCTCGCGGCCGCCGACGCGGCCGCACCCGCCGCCTGACTCCGGCGGCGAGCGGCGGAAGGCGGCGCGCGGAACGGGCGGCCCGGCTCGCGCCGGGCGATCACCTGCCGGTCAGGACGGGTCCTCGTGCCAGAGCCTGACGGATCCGGCGGGTGAGGTCGTCGGCCAGGATCTCGGCCTGGCCGCCGGCGAGCCCGTCGAGTGCCTGGGTGGCGACGTCGGCGGGGTCCGCCTTCGGGACACCGTCCAGCCCGGCGGTCATGTCGGTGTCCATGAAGCCGACATGGAGTGCCGAGACGCTGATCCCCCTGGGCTGGAGTTCCTCGCGGGCCGCGTCGGTCAGCGCCCACGCGGCCGCCTTCGCCGCCGCGTACGCCCCGGCTCGCGCCGGGTGCAACCACGAGATCACCGACAGGATGTTCAGGATCGCACCTCCGCCGTTCGCCTCGATGACCGGGGCGAACGCTCTGGTGACGGCGAGGGGGCCGTAGAAGTTCGTCTCCAGTTCCCGGCGCACCGCGTCGAGGTCGCCGCCGATGAGCGGCGTGCCGGTGGAGATCCCGGCGTTGTTGATCAGGACGGTCGCGTCGGTGGCGATCCGCGCGGCAGCCCGGATCGACGCGTGGTCGGTGACGTCGAGGAGCAGCGGGGTGACCCCTGGCAGGTCCAGGTCGTCGGGGCGGCGGACGGCCGCGTAGACCGATGCGCCGCGGTCCAGCAGCTGTGCGGCCAGGTGGCGCCCCAGACCCCGGTTCGCACCGGTGACCACCGCGACCGCGCCGTTCAGAACCATGCCTGCCTCCTTGATGCGGATAAGATAGATGATGAACGTAATCTATCTGCCGCAGCATAGGATAGATGACAACTGACATCCGAACGGGGGGCGCAGATGGGACGCGGATCACAGGCGCAGGCACGGCAGAACCGCCGGCGGGTCGTCGACACGGCCTCCCGCCTCTTCCGCGAGCAGGGCACCGAGGTCAGCGTCGCCGACCTGATGAAGGCCGCGGGTCTGACCCACGGCGGCTTCTACAAACAGTTCGCCTCGAAGGAAGCCCTCATCGGCGAGGCGACCGCGCGCGCCTTCGAGGAGCACGCCGACGTTCGCGCCGGCGCGCTCGAACGGCACGAGGGAGATCGCGAAGCCGCCCAGCGGGCGTTCATCGACGCCTACCTCTCCGCCACGCACCGCGACAACGCCGCCGACGGCTGCCCCGCCGCCGGACTCGCCGTCGACATCGCCCGCGGTCACGGGGACGCGGAGGCTCGCCGCGTGTTCACCGAGCAGGTCGGCGACACCGCGGCCTGGCTCGCCACCGCCGACCAGGACGGCGTCGTACGGCTGTGCACCATGGTCGGCGCCCTCGTCCTGGCCCGCGCCACCGCGGGCGACCCGCTGTCGGAGGACATCCTCGCCGCCGCCCGCACGGCACTGACCGGCGACCAGACCACTCCCTAGGGGGACGCCGCACGTGATTCGCCCGTTCCGCGGATCAATGAGTCTGGAAAGCTCATCTTTCAGGAGGAGCGGGCAGAGCAGGCGTGGAACTGCGTGACATCGAGATCTTCCTGACCCTGGCCGAGGAACCGCACCTCGGCCGCACCGCGGCCCGGCTGCACGTCAGCCGCTTCAGCGGCGCCTTCGCCACCCTGCGGCGCGGGGACATCGACGTCCTGATCGCCTGGTTGCCCATCGGCGAACCCGACCTCACCGTCGGACCGGTCCTGTTCGCCGAACCGCGCGTGCTCGCCGTCCCCGCCGGCCACGAGCTCACCCGCCGCACGTCGGTTCCCCTGGAGATCGCCGCGGACTTCCAGCACCCGCGCTCCGACACCCGGCCCGGCTGCTGGTACGACGCCGCCATCCCGCGCGAGACCGGCCACGGCCGCACGATCGAACGCGGACCCCTGGTCCACGACACCGAAGACGCGATCCCGCTCGCCGGCATGGCCGAGATCGTCGTGCTCTTCCCCGCCCACATGACCCGCCACTGGATCCGCCCGGACATCACCCACCTGCCGGTCACCGACATGGGGCCGCTGCCGTACGCCCTGGTCCGGCGCAGCGACACGGAGAACGAACTCGTCCGGGCCCTCGCCGGGATCGCCCGCGACCTCGGCCCCCTCCCGCCGCGGGACTGACCTGCCGAGCAGGCGGTGACGACGCCGTCCGCCGGAACAGGGCGGGTCGGTGCATTGCTCGGGACGATGGACTGATATTTCCCCATCTCGGCGATATTCAGGTGTGATGCGGCACGCTGATCGCTACTGTGGGATCAGCTTCGCGAGACACGGAAAGGCGCGGGTCGAATGGGCGTCGGTCATCTTTCTCCAACAAAGAACCCTCCGGTGCCCGCCACGCACATCCGCGCCTTTCCGGGCCGCGCGAAGCTGGTCAGGTCTGGTGCCGGCACGGGTCGAATCTCATCGGTTATCGCCTTCTAAGCCGGTGGTTGCGGGTTCGAATCCCGCCACGGATTCCGGTCCGTGTAGCTCAATGGCAGAGCACCGTAACGGCCGGTGGGGCACCCATATCCGTGCCGGTTCCAGACCTGATCGCACGTCAGCCTTGCCGGCGGTACGGGTCGAATTCGATCGGTCATCGATTCCCATTCGAGTTGTCCGGGTTCGAGCCCCGGCGCCGGCAAGGCTGACGCGCACAGGCAGGGGAGCGGGTCGAAGTTCGTCGGTTATCGGGAACAGGTTGTCGCAGGTTCGAGTCCTGCCCACCCGGCAAGGCCGGATGGTAGCTCAGCTGGAAGAGCGTCTGTCATAAAGGCCGGTGGACATCACCACATCCGCTCCCCTTCGTCATATCCGCCCTCGGGCGGGTCGAAAGCAAGGAGCTGACAATGGCACGTGACCCTCTCGCGAGCGTTTCGGCGTTCGCGACCCCGCAGACGCAGCCGATCCCCGGCCGTACCGACCAGGTGCGGAACGCTGCCGGCGGCTACGCGTTCGCCAAGGACGTGTGGCGCAAGCTGGAGGACTTCCTCATCCTCGGCACCACCGGCGGCACCTACTACGTGGGCGAGAACCAGCTGACCGCCGACAACGCGGGCGTGCTGTTCCAGGCCATCGCCGAGGACGGTCCGCGCGTCGTCAGGCTGCTCACCGACATCTCGACGGCCCGGCCGCCGCGCGCGCCGAAGCAGCGTCCGGCCCTGTTCGCGCTCGCCGCCTGCTACGCCAAGGGCGACGCCGACACCCGCCGAGCGGCCAAGCAGGCCCTGGCGAAGGTCGCCCGGACCACCGACCACCTGGCCCAGTTCTTCGGCTACTACAAGAACCTCGGCGGCAAGGCGACCGGTCGAGGCACCGCGCCCACGATGGGCCGGAGCCTGCGCACGGCGCTCGGCTCCTGGTTCCTCACCGGCGAGGCCGACGCGGTCGCGTTCAAGGCGTGCAAGGCGGCCCAGCGCAGGACGCCGCAGGGCGAGGCGTTCGCGCTGCGGGACGTGCTGCGGATCGCCCACCCGGTCGCCGACTCCGACCAGCGCAGGACGCTGTTCGGCTGGATCGCCGGCAACGTCTCCGACGACGAGGCGCGCGACGAGCTGCCCGCCGTCGACCGGTTCCTGACCGCGAAGGCCGTCACCACCGCCGAGGACGCGGTCCGGGTGGTCACCGAGGCGAAGGTGCCGTGGGAGTTCCTGCCGGACTCGGTTCTGAAGGAGCCGTCGGTGTGGGAGGCGCTGATCGAGACCGTCGGCCTGACCGCGCTCATCCGCAACCTGGCCCGCATGACCCGGCTCGGCACCCTCAAGCCGATGGCGGACGCCACGTCGCGGGCGGTGCTGCGGCTCACCGACCAGCAGGCGATCCTGCGCGCCCGCATCCACCCGATGGACGCCTGGCTCGCGATGCGCGTCTACGCCTCCGGGCAGGCGCAGCCCAACCCGCGCGCCGACGTGCACACCTGGCACCCCGTCCCGGCCATCCTCGACGCGCTGGAGCAGACGTACGAGCTGTCGTTCGGCGCGGTCGAGCCGTCCGGGAAGCGGCTGCTGGTCGCCGTCGACTCGTCCGGGTCGATGAGCTGGGGCGGCGGTGTCCGGGTGGGCGGTTCCCCGATCGGCTCCCCGTACGAGGTGGGCAACGCGATGGCGGTCATGCTGTCGCGCATCGAGAAGGGCGACCTGCACGTCATCGACGTCGACACGTCCGTGCACGCCTCCAAGGTGACCCCGCGCACGAACCTGCGCGAGATCGCCTCGTGGCAGCCGTCGGGGGCGGCACGGACCTGTCACTGCCCTTCACGTGGGCGCGTGAGCAGCGCATGGAGGTGGACGGCATCATCGTCTTCACCGACAACGAGACCTGGGCGGGACGCTCCCACCCGACGCAGGCCCTCGACGCCTACCGCCGCACCGTCAACGCCGACGCTCGCGTGGTCGTCGCCGCGATGACGCCCGCGGGACATTCGATCGGCGACGCGAAGGACGAAGGCGTCCTGAACGTGGCCGGCCTGGACGCGTCGCTCCCGCTCATCGTCAACGGCTTCATCCGCGCCTGAAAGCGGTAACTTCCCCTCGCTTGCGCCCGGGACAGCAGGCTCAACACTCGCATGAGTCGCAGCGCTCACGCCTCTCCCCGCGGACGGTTTTCCGGAAAAGATCTCCGACGGACAGACACCTGTGTTCTTCTCGATGGGGCGTGCGCCGATGGATCGCAAGCGGGCGAAGCTGACAAACGCTTCTCCGTCCACCGGGCGTACCGCGTGCTGGAACGCTTCCAGGACCTGCATACGGAGGTGCGATGAACTTCCCGCGCTGGCCGGAGCCCTTGCGGCCGGGTGATCCGCGCCAGGCGGGGGCCTATCGGCTGGAGGGGCGGCTGGGTGGTGGCGGGATGGGACAGGTGTTCCTGGGGCGCTCTCCCGGCGGCCGCCCGGTCGCGGTGAAGCTGGTGCGGCCCGACCTGGCCGACGATCCCGGGTTCCGGAGCCGGTTCGCCCTGGAGGCCGAAGCCGCCCGCCGGGTCGGCGGGTTCTACACCGCCCAACTCGTCGACGCCGACCCGGAGGCCGACCCGCCTTGGCTGGTCACCGCCTACATTCCCGGCCCGTCCCTGCACCAGGCCGTCGAAGCGCACGGCCCGATGCCCACGGAGGCGATCACCGTGTTGGGCGCGGGACTGGCCGAGGGGCTCGGCGCGATCCACGCCTGCGGCCTGGTGCACCGCGATCTCAAGCCGTCCAACGTCATCCTTGCCGCCGACGGCCCCCGCGTCATCGACTTCGGCATCGCCCGTGCACTGGACGCCACCTCCCACACCCTCTCCCGCGCGGTGGTCGGCACCCCGTCGTTCATGTCCCCGGAACAGGCACGAGGCAGGGAGATCGGCCCGTCCAGCGATGTGTTCTCCCTCGGGCTCGTCCTGGCGTTCGCCGCCACCGGTCGCAGCCCGTTCGGCGCGGGACGGGCCGAGGCGGTCGTCTACCGCATAGCCCACGACGAACCCGACCTGACCGGCCTGCCCGCCCCCCTGACGGAGCTGGTGAAGCGCTGCCTGGCCAAGGATCCCGGTGACCGTCCCGGCGTGGCCGAGATTCTCAGGGAACTCACCGACCCCACCCGGACGACCACCCGATGGCTTCCGCCGCCGTTCGCGACGATGATCGCCGAACGTCAGCTGCAGACCCCGCCGGACCTGGCGCCCGTCCCGCCTTCCGATTCCGGCGCCCACCAGGGCAGCACCCGGCACGATCCCGACCACGGTCGAGCCCTGGACGCTCCCGGTGACACGGAGCGGTACCCGCACCAGCCGGATCACCAGGCACCCGATGGCTCCGGCATGCCCGCCGGCAGGCGCCGCCCGACCCGGCGCCGGTTCCTGCTCGGCGGTCTGGCCGCGCTGGGCGCCGCGGCGGTCCCGATCGGCTGGAACCTCTGGTCCCGCCGCAACCGGCTGACCGACGAGGATCTGTACGCGGTGGCGTTCAGCCCGGACGGGCGCACCATCGCGGGAGGCAACATCTCCGGCGACGGCTGGCTGTGGGCCGCCGACTCGCACGAGATGATCGCCGACTTCTCCGACGAGAATTCCGTCAACGGCGCCATGGCCTTCACCCCCGACGGCTCCGCACTGGTGACAGCCGGGATGAAGGTGCCGTTGAGCTTCCGCGACCCCTCCACCGGGAAGGTGACGCACTCGCTCCCCTCGCCGGTCGGCGGCGCTCGCACGATGGCGTTCAGCGCGGACGGCGCCCAGCTCGTCGTCGCGGGAAACATCCCGGTCGGCAACCTCGAAGCCGCCGAGATCTGTGTCGTCTGGGACGTCGCAGCCAAGGAGCCGAAGCGCAAGCTGCCGTTCGCCACGAAGGCCGGTTCCGCGGTGAACTCGGCGGCGTTCATCGACGACGGCCGCTCGATCCTGCTGGCAGGGGAGGACCTCACCGCAGCCGACGGGACGGACGGATTCTGGCGCTGGAACCTCGGCAGCGGCGACCTGGAGGCGATCGGCCCCGACGGAGAAGGCTCGGCGGTCGCCGTGAGCCCCAACGGGAAGCAGTACGCGCTGGGCGGCGCACACGGCTGCTCCCTGACATCCGATGACGGAACCGGGCTGCGCACCATCAGCAACGCGGACGTCGATGCCCTCGCCTTCAGCCCGGACGGCGCCACCCTGGCAGTGGCCGACAAGGAAGGCATCCGGTTGTGGGACACGGCGACCGGCCGGGCGAAGGCGACCGTGACCGACCGCAGGGCTGCTGCGCTGGCCTTCCATCCCGATGGAACCTTCCTGGTCTCAGGAGGTTGGTTCGTGGATGCCGAGGGCTGCCGGCTGTGGCCGGTCGAAGACCCGTGACCCGGTTACGCGTCCGGTGCCGCACCGACGATGAGCTCGGCCGCGTCAGCCTGCCAGCCGGGCGAGGGCCAGGGCGTGCGCCCGGTCGAGGGAGTCCGCGGCGGCGCAAGGGATGTCCGGCTGCACGCCGGTGCCCTCCCAGTTCGCGCCCGAGACGGGGTTGACCGCGCGGCCGGTGGGGACGGTGGCCTCCAGGTGGGGGTGCACGGTCCAGCCCTTGCACGGGTGCGCGCCGCCGCGGGTGGGCTCGCCGACGACAATGGCGCGGCCGAGCTGCTGCAGGTCGTAGGCCAGTTCCTCGGCGGCGGAGAAGGTGCTGCCACTGGACAACACGTACAAAGGCTTGCTGCCGCCGAAACGCGCGCCGGGAACGTGCGGCAGGCTCCAGGACTGCTCGCCGCGCTCGCCGCCGCGCCAGTGCATGGTGTTGAGGTGGGTGCGCTCGTCCAGGAGGTAACTGCAGACGAAGGCGACGGTGTCCGGGTCGCCGCCCCGGTTGTCGCGAAGGTCCACGATCAGCGCCTGGGCGCGGGAGGCCAAGGTGAGCGCGGCGCTCAGCGGTTCGGCGGCCCAGTCCAGCGGGAACAGCATCGGGGCCAGCTCCACCACGGCGACCCCTCCGTCGAGCAGCTCCACCCGGGGCGCACCGCCCAGCGAGGTGTCGTAGTCGCGGCGGATGGATTCCAGGGTCGCCGCGCCCTGCTCGGGGGACACCGGGTCGGCGTGGTGCTTCAGCCTCAGGTGTTTGTCGCCGTTGACGGACTGCAGGTCCGCGGTGACCAGACGGGCGAGCTCCTCGGCGCCGCCGACGTCGTAGGCGCCCTCGGCGAGGCGTCGTCGTAGCAGGTCGGCAAGCTGCTCGGCGATCTCGGGGAAGATGTAGTGCTCGGTCAGCAGGCGGGCCGTCTCGTCGATGACGGGGGCAGGCCGGAGGTTCGTCAGGGGCGTCATGGCAGGAAGTAGAGCACCGCCCCTCCGAAGACGTCAAAGGCGCTTGAAACGCCTTCGGCAGGCGGCGAAACGGCCTGCACGGTGGGCTCGTCGGCGAGTCAGTGCATGAGCGCATCCGGGAAGCCGAACGTCGTGACCAGCGCGGGATCGTGGAACTTGATCACACGGGCGATGCCGGTGGCGGTGGGGGTCAGCACCACGACGCCGTCGGCCCGGAGCACGCCGTCCGCGTCCCGGCGGTACACGACGGCGGACGGGCGGCCGTTGGCGGTTGTCGCGATCATCCGCCAGTCGCCCGGTGTGCCCAGCACGTACGCGTCGAGCACGTGGAGGCACATCGCCCGGCCCGACTGCCAGTCGCGGAACGGCGTCGCCTCCAGCGTGGCGTCCACGCGCAGCACCTGTTCCAGCAGGCCGACATCGGAGCGCTCGAAGGCCGCGACGTAGCCGTCGAGCAGCGCGCGTGCCCGTGGGTCGGCCGGTTCGAGCAGTTCCGCGGGCTCGGGCTCCAGTTCGTCGAGCCGGGCGCGGGCGCGCTGCAGACCGCTCTTGACCGCCGCGGTGGTGGTGCCGAGGATCTCGGCCGTCTCGGCCGCCGAGAATGCGAGCACCTCGCGCAGGATGAGGATCGCACGCTGGCGGGCGGGCAGGTGCTGGAGCCCGGCGATGAGCGCCAGCCGCAGCGACTCGCGGGCGACCACCACCGCGGCCGGATCGTCGACGGGCGCGGTGACCCATGCGTCCGGCAGCGGTTCCAGCCAGGAGACCGCGCCCGGCGCGACGGGGCTCGGCGGTCGATCGAGTCCGTCGTACGGACCTGTCAGCCCCGACGGCAGCACCCGGATCGGGCGCGGCTTCAACGCCGTCAGGCAGACGTTGGTGGCGATCGTGTAGAGCCACGACCGGATCGACGCCCGGCCCTCGAACCCGGAGTAGGACCGCCACGCCCGCAGGTACGTCTCCTGCACCAGGTCCTCGGCGTCCTGCGCCGAGCCGACCATGCGGTAGCAGTGCGCCAGCAGTTCCCGGCGGAACCGCTCGGTCTCGGCGGTGAACCGGTCCTGACCGGGTGCCGCCCGCGGATGCGAGGTCGCGCCGAGAGCCTGGTGCTGGATTCCTGTCATCGGCGCCTCCGGATCGGGACAAGGGGACTCTTTCAGGGCAGCAGGGCCAGTTTGCCGACGGTGGCCCTGGCCTGCAGTTCCGTCAGCGCCTTCGGGCCGTCGGCCAGTTCGTACACGGTGGGCAGGCCGGGGGAGAGCACGCCGGCCGCGATCAGTGCGGACAGCTCACCCATGAGCTCGCCGAAGACCTGCGGTGCCGCCTGGCTCAGCACGCCGATATTGAGGCCGATGATGTGGATCTGGTGCTTGTACACCAGGTCCCAGTTGGTGATCGGGACTTCGCCGCCGGCCAGGCCGTAGACGACGACACGGCCGGTGACCCGTCTGGCGGCGGCAAGGCCGGCGTCGAAGGCGGCGCCGCCGGCCGACTCCAGCACGAGGTCGGCGCCGCGACCGCCGGTCAGCCGCAGCACCTCGGCGGCGAGGTCGCCGCCGAGAGAGTCCAGAACGTGGTCGGCTCCCAGCGCCAGCACGGTCTCGTGCTTGTCCGGCGAGGCGGTGGCGATGACCGTCGCACCGTAGTGCTTGGCCATTCTCACCGCGGCCTGGCCGGTCCCGCCCGCCGCGGCGTGGATCAGCACGACGTGCCCGGCGGCGACGCCTCCCAAAGGCTTGAGCGCGGCCAGCGCGGTGGGCCAGTTCACGACCAGCCCCAGTGCCTGCTGATCCGTCCAGCCCGAAGGCACCGGCACCGCCGCGGCCGCGGACAGGACCATGTACTCGGCGAAAGCGCCGGTTCCCACGCCGACGACCCGGGTCCCCGGCAGGGGACCGGTCACGGCCTCGCCCATCGCGACGACCTCACCGGCGGCCTCGAAACCTGCCAGGTACGGCGGCCGGGGGCCGCCCGCGAACACGCCGTGGGCCTTCGAGATGTCGGCGAAGTTGACCCCGGCGGCGGTGACGCGGATCAGGACCTCGCCCCGGCCGGGGCTCGGCACCGGCGCGTCGACGATCAGGCGCATGTCCTGTGGGCCGTTGAGGGACGTCTGCTGCAGCGCGCGCATGGTCGCGGGAACGCTCATTGGCGATCAGCTCTTCTTTCTCGGCGTACATGACAGATCGGCCCGGCGCGCGAGCCGATCTCTCATGTAGACCCCGGCCGCCACAGAAAGGAATCGGCCCCCCGAGCGGCATGGCATCAGCTTGCCGACTCAACGAATCCTCAATGCATCTTCAACGCGGCTCGGTTCAGACTCCCCATGACGTTCGACCCATCTTCGAATGAAACAGGGAGTGACCATGCACATCGTCCGTGCGATCAAGGCTCCGCTGTCCGGTCTGGCCTGCGCGGCAACGCTCACGCTGGGCGTCACCTCGTTCCCGGCGCCCGCGAGCGCGACCGTCACCCAGGCGCAGGCCGTTCCGGCGTCCGTGGCGGCAGGGAGAACCACGGCGCCGCCCTGCATCGAGCGGAGTGTGAGCAAGAAGAGGAAAACGGTCTGGATCTCGAATCGCTGCGGCAGGACGATGAAGGTGAAGGTCGTCGTCAAACACGGCCCCGACTCCTACTGCCGCACCCTGCGCGACTCCGAGACCATCTACTACCCCTGGCATTTCGGCTCCTATGACCGCACCGTGAACTGCTAGCCCCAGCTTTCCCCCGAACTCGCCGACGCCGGACGCCGACGTGTGGATCGACGGCCCCCAAGCTCATACGGCTGCCGCGACGGCGGCGGCGATGAAGAGCACTTGAAGGGCCGTACGGGCCGGCAGCGGGGTCACGGGTTTCCCGGCCAGCGTGAGGCCGCGGCGGGCCGCCGAGACGTTGGCCGGGAACATGGCGATCATGAGCAGCGCCAGCCCGATCGCCGCGTACGGCGCGACCGGCGCGAACAGCAACCCCGCGGCGCCGGCCAGTTCGAGGACGCCGGTGAGGGTGACCAGCAGGGCCGGCTGCGGGAACGACGGCGGGATCATCGCGACGAAGTCGCGGCGCCACGAGGGCAGGAAGTGGGGCACGCCGGTGAGGACGAACATCAGGGCCAGAGCGCCGCGCAGGGCCGGCTGCCAGGCGTCCAGTGCGTCGACGCCGGCCAGGCCGACGAGCCGCAGGACGACGAAGCCACCGATGAGGGCGATGAACGGAACCATTCCGTCCTCCAATCTTGTCATTGGACAGATTGGAGGGAGGTTCGTCATCTTGTCAATGTCAAGCTAGGGTGTGGTCGTCCCGCTGAGCCTTGGAACGCGGAGGTGAGGAACATCAGCCAGCCGTCCTACCACCACGGCAACCTGCGGCGCGTCATCATCGACGCCGCGCTGCAGGCCATCGGCGAATCCGGCCCGGCCGGATGGAGCCTGCGCGAGCTGGCCCGCCGGGCCGGCGTCTCGCACGCCGCCCCCGCCTACCACTTCGGCGACAAGCAAGGGCTGCTGACGGCCGTGGCCGCCGAGGGCTTCACCATGTTCGCCGACGCTCTTGAGCACGCCGCCTCCGACGTGTGGGAGGTCGGCGTCGCCTACCTCCGTTTCGGCCTCGACCACCGGCCCCACTTCGAGGTGATGTTCCGGCCGGAGCTCTACCGGGTGGACGATCCCGGCGTTCGATCCGCGCAGCAGCGCGCCGCGGACGTCCTCAACGCCAGCGCCCACTCGCTGTCGCCGAGCGCGGAACACGACCGGACGACCACGGTCGCCGCGTGGTCGCTGGCGCACGGCTTCACCACCCTGTGGCTGAGCGGCGCCTTGCCGGAAAGCGCGGACGGAGACCCGGAGGCCCTGGCCCGCTCGATGCTCCGCCTCGTCCTCGGCGCCGTGGCGGGCGGGGCGGGCAGCCCGTGATCTGACGGCCGGCGGCCTCGCCCGTCCTGCACCCTGAGACCTGACTCCCGTCGTGTCAGTGACCGTTCGGGGCCGGACCGTCCATCAGGTGGGTCGCTCGTTCCGTGCGCAGGTGGAGGGCCGTGCGGCCCTTGCGTTGTGTCGCCACCAGCCCTGCCCCCCGCAGCGCGCCCAGGTGTTGTGACACCGCGCTCGGCGTGATGTTCAGGCGGGCGGCCAGGGCGGCGGTCGTCAGGGGTTCGGCCAAGGCGGCGAGGATCAGCGTTCTCGTGTGGCCGAGCACCGGGATCAGGCCCGTCAGCGCCGGTCGGGGCGACTCCCGGAGCAGGCCGACGCCCATCGCCGGATAGCGGATCGACGCGGCGGCGATCGGGGCCTTGTCGACGCCCACGTCCGGCCAGTTGAAGACGCTGGGCTGCAGAACGAGGCCATGCCCGCCGGTGTCCACCGTGAACACGGAGTGCGGGGTGCGCCGGCCGTGCACGACCAGCTGGCCGTCGTCCCAGGCGATGTCGCGGTGCAACTCGGCGAACAGCGCCTGCACCCCGCCCTCCACCAGGGTCAGCGCACGCCGTCCGATGTCGGCCTCCAGCACGGCGCACATCCGGCCCCACTGGGGCGCGATCAGCAGCTCGTGGCAGCGGTGCAGCGCCTCGGCCAGCCTTGGCAGGACCGTCGCGGGCTCGGGGACGTCCTCGGCCGGCATGCCCAGGACCGCGCCGTACTCCTGCCGGAAGAAGTCGTCCTGCGTGGCGCGTACCAGGTCCAGCTCCGTCGCGATGGACGGCACGCGCTCAGCCGGCGCTGGAAACAGGAACGACGGCAGCGGCCCGGCGATCAGCGCGCGCAGCAGCGGCAGCTCGCGCTCGCGCGCCAGCAGCGGGCGCGCCTGGCGCACCCAGGGCCGGTGGACGGCATGACCGCCCGTGCCGAACAGGATCCGCAGCGCCAGCACCGTCTCGCCCAGCGGTGAGACGGCGAATCGCACCTTCGCGACCGACGCCGCGGTGAACCTGATCTCGACCGCCATCCGCCCCTCATCATGTAGCTGTGGCTTAACGATAGCCGCGGCGCGCCGTTTCCCCGCAGGCTGGCGGGCATGGACTTCTTCACCTCCCACGACGGCCTCAAGCTCGCCTGCCACGTGTCCGGCGACGGCCCCCCTGTGGTCTGCCTGCCCGGCGGGCCGATGCAGGCCTCCGCCTATCTCGGCGACCTCGGGGGCCTCTCGGCGCACCGGCGGCTGATCATGGCGGATCTGCGGGGCACCGGGCGGTCCGCCGTGCCGCCGGACACCGCCTCGTACCGTTGCGACCGCCTTGTCGACGACGTCGAGGCCCTGCGCGAGCACCTTGGGCTCGATCGGATGGACCTGCTCTCCCATTCCGGGGGCACGAATCTGGCCGTGCTCTACGCGGCTCGCCATCCGGAACGCGTCGGAAGGCTCGTTCTGGTCGCTCCGAGCGTCGCCGCCGTCGGCGTCAGGATCACCGAGGAGGTCCGGCGGGAGACCGCCCGGCTGCGCGAGGGGGAGCCGTGGTTCCCGGAGGCGTTCGCGGCCCTGGAGAAGGTCATGTCAGGCCAGGCCACCGGCGACGCCTTCCAGGCCATCGCGCCGTTCTGGTACGGCCGCTGGGACGAGACGGCCCAGGCGCACAAGGCCGCCGAGGACGAGCAGCGGAACAACGAGGCGGCAGCCGTCTTCGGCGCCGAGGGCGCCTTCGCCCCCGACGCCACCCGCGCCGCGCTCACCCGTTTCACCTCGCCGGTGCTGCTGCTCGCGGGCGAGGTGGACCTGAACTCCCCGCCCGCCGCGGTGGCCGAGGTCGCCGCGCTGTTCCCGCGCGCCGAGCTCGTCGTACAGGCCGGGGCAGGGCACTTTCCGTGGCTCGACGACGCCGGCCGGTTCGTGGCCACCACCTCGGCGTTCCTGCGTCAGGCGGCCGGGTGAGCGCACACCAGGCCGGAGATCGTTCTCATCGCCGCGGCACCGTCTCTCCGCCCTGCGAGAGGTCGAAGGGCGCGGGGGAGTGGCCTGCCCAGATCCGGCGGGAGACCTCTTCGGGGTAGGGGAGAGTGGCCGGCTCGGCGTCCAGGACGCGGGTCAGCCAGCGTGCCGAGCGCCAGGGGGACGTCGAGGCTGTGGCAGGCGCCCAGGGCGCCGCCGAGCGCCGGGGCGGTCCAGCACAGTTCGAACAGGTACGAGGTGCCGCCGGCTTGCGGCGTTGGCCTCGGCCAGCTGCTGTGACGGCATGCGGAAGAGGGCGTCGGAGTACACCGTCTCCACCAGCTCCTCCGGACCGGCCTGCGGAAACCCGGCGCGGTACGCCCGCGCGCCATGCGGCCGGGGTGCGAGCAGTTCCAGGGCCGTGCGCGCGTCCTGCTCGGTGAAGCCGCCTCACCCCCTCCTCGAACTGGACGTGATCGCCCCCCAGGACGCCCTCACCGCGATCGACCTGCATCTGGACAGGCTGTTCGCCGACATCGCCCCTGGCGAGCAGCCCGTCAGGTCCGGCGTGTTCGGGTGACAGGGCGTCCGGCCCGTCAACGGGACGCGCTGGAGGCCCCGCCAGGAGGCACCACGGCCACCGGGCAGGCCGCGTGGTGGAGCACCCCGTGGCTCACCGAGCCCAGCATCGTGGAGGCGAAGTCGCCCAGCCCGCGCGAGCTCACCACGACCAGGTCGGCCGTGGACGACGCGTTCCTGAGGGCGGCGACCGGATGATCGCACACCTGCTCGTCCACGATCCGCACGTCAGGGTTCCCCTCCCGCCACGGGATCACCTCCTGGGCGGCGTCGCGGGCGTTCTCCTCGAAGCTCTCGCCGGTCATCCTGTAGGCGGAGGCGTACGAGGACAGGATCGGCGGCCGCCAGGCGTAGAGCACCAGGAGCTCCGCGTCCTGGGCACGGGCCTGCTTCAGGGCGTACTCCATGGCGGCCGGTGACTGCCAGCCGTCGTATCCGACCACGATCCGGCCGCGGCGCATCGTGGCGGCCTCCCGGACGACCACGACCGGGCTCGCGGCGTGCCCGGCCAGCGCCAGGCTCGTGGAGCCGAGCACCATCCCGGCGAAACCGCCCCGCCCTCTGCTGCCCAGCACCAGGCTGTCGGCCTCCGCCGACTCCCGCACCAGGTCGTCCACCACCGGACCGGGCAGGATCTCCGTGCCGACCTCCACGCCGGGAACCAGGCCGCGCGCCCGGTCCGCCGCCGCTTCCAGCATCCCGGCGCAGTATTCGGCCGTTCCGACGTCGCCTGTCCACGGCTCGCACACGTGCACCAGCCGCAGCGCCAGCGAGCGCCTGCGGGCGTCCGCCGCGGCCCACTCGACGGCCGCCATCGAGGGCGGCGAGCCGTCCACGCCCGCCACGATCCGTCCAGCCATCTTCCGCCTCCCCCGAGCCCCCGCCCTTCCCCTACCCCGAACCCGCCCACCGTCATGTCTGGCGTGACCAGTCACCACCAGTGGATCACAAGACGGCCCTGGTAGATCAGGGCGGGTGAACGATGCTCTTCATCCGCTCAGCCGCAGGGAAGGCCCGTCCGGGGCGGACGAGCCGTCCGAGGCCGAGCGGCCGGTGCTCCCGCTCGACACCTCGCTGCCCGACGTGTGCGTGCGCCTGCCCGCGTGCCTGGCGCGGCACGTCCGGTCGGAAGGCGGGATGGGCCGGCTGCTGGGCGGCCTGGCCTTCTCGTGGGGGGTGTACGGGCTGCTGTGGGCCGCGGCCGGGATCTGGCTGCCGGGACCGTCCGCGCTCGCGGTCGCGGCGGCCCTGACGCTGCCGCCCGTACTGGTGTCGCTGGTGCTGCACCGCAGGCGGGGGCATCGAGGGTGGTGCTGGGTTCTACGGTCACTGGATCCGGACGCGGTCATGATGGTCATGGCCCTTCTCCTCGGCCCGTTCCGGTGGCTCGAACCGGTCTTCTGGGCGGCGGTCTGGCCCTTCCGTCAGATCCTGCGGTTGTTCGCCTGGATCGGGCGGGTTCTGTCAGCGTTGGGCGATCTGTAGCGCTCGCCTGCGCGGCCGCCGCGACCCCAGCCGGGCACAGCCCGGCTGAGGCGTCATCGGCTCATGGGGCCACGGTCAGGGTGAGGGTGGCTGTGTGGTCGAGGGCGACGCCGTCGCCCAGCACCGTGATCGGGTAGGTGCCGGACGGGGTGCTCGCGCCGGCCGTGACGGTCAGCGTGGAGGTGGCGCCGGTGGTGATGCTCGACGGGCTGAAGGAGGCCGTCATGCCCGCCGGAAGCCCCCTGGCGTACAGCGAGATCTGCTGCGGGGCGCCCGAGACGACGGCGCTGCCGACGGTGACGCTCACGGTCTGGCGGGGCTGCACGGTCGCCGCGGCGGGGTTGACCGCGACCGAGAAGTCGCACGTGTACGGCTCGCCGGCCCGCGCGGGCACGCGGACGGCGTTCCACGCGGCCTTGACCGTGTTGTACTCCAGGCACGACGAGGGGAACATGTCCAGGGCCGCCTGCAGCGAGGCGCGGCGGGCCATGGTGTGCGGCCAGGCGGAGGTCTTGCGCAGCAGCGTGCCCATGTAGATCTGGCCCGCCTTGCGCGCGCCGAGCCCGACGATGGAGGAGGAGTCGCAGGTCGGGCTGGGCGGCTGGCCGTTCGTCGGGTTGCTGCCCTCGGCCAGCAGGTAGAACCAGTGGTTCTGGACGCCGGCCCCGACCTGGGGCGGCATCGACGGCACCGCGCTGCTGTAGCAGTCGGGGTGACCGGGGATCAGCGACGGCTTGTACATGTAGCGGATCGGGCCGGTTCCGTCGACGTTGACCTCCTCGCCGACGGTGTAGTCCGGCGGGTCGAGGGTGGCGGGCTCGTTGGCGTACTGCTCGGTCAGCGCGCCGAAGATGTCGCCGGTGGACTCGTTGAGTATGGCCTTCTCGTTGTCGCCGAGGTCGATGCCGGGCGTGGTGGCGAAGACGATGTGGCCGTACTCGTGCGCCACGACGTCCATCGCGGTGAGCTGGCGCAGGTTGTCGGAGGTGTGGCCGAAGACGGTGTTGACGCCGTTCCAGTAGGCGTTGACGTCGTTCAGGCCGACGCGGGCGGGGTAGCCGTCGCCGGCTCCGTTGAAGCCGGAGCGTCCCAGCCAGGTCTTGAGCATGTCCCATTCGGTGTCGATCGCGAAGAGCGTGTCGACGCAGGCGGTTTCGAGGTTGGTGCCGCTGCCGTTGCCCCAGTAGTCGTCGGGCCCGGTGAAGGCGGAGCCGTTAGGGCCGCCGCAGCGCACGTTCCGCCGCACCGGGTCGATCATGGCGAAGGAGGAGCCGGTCGCCATGGTGCCGATGGTGACCGGGTTGCCGTTGTAGTAGCTGTTGCCCACCCCCGCCTTGACCTCGTCGGACTTCAGGACGACCGCGCCGGTCAGCGCGTCGACGAAGACGTGCAGCCTGCTCTCCCTGCCGCCGACGGCGCCGTGGACGAGCACCTCGTAGGCCAGCCGGCCGCGTCCCTGAGCCATGACCACCAGCCGGGGCGCGGCGATCGAGGAGACCTGGGGCAGCTGGCCCCTGGCCACGCGGACCGCCTCGGCGGCGCCGAGCCTGGGCGTGGTGGCCACGTCCAGGGGGCTGTCCTGGGAGACGGAGGTGCTCAGGACCTCGCCGGTGGCCGCGCTGACCACGACGAAGTCGCCGCCGTAGACGGGCAGCCCCGCGTACGTGCGGGTGTAGGGCGTGTAGCGCAGCCCGTTCTGCCCTTCGATCGGGCCCTGCCGTACGTACGCGTCCTCGGTCGAGCTGTGCAGCAGTGCGGGCCTGGCCTTCACCAGGAGGTCGGCGGGATCGCCTTTGGAGGCGTTCGCCGGGCCGGGGACCGAAGTGGCCACGAGCACACAGACGGCACTCGTGACCAGGGCTAACACGGCATTGCGTCTCATGGGGTCGCTCCTCTTGCGCCGGCGGGCGATGGACGGGGTCACCTGCATTTGAGTTGATGAACTACAGGAGGTCAATATCGAGGTAAATAGGCGGAAAAATCGGGATTTATGGCCATTTCAGGCCGGAGCCGATGACAGAAGGAACTCCACCGTCAGCACGTATCTGAGGCATGCCGGACCTGCTCGGGAGGGGCAGCCACACACATCCCCCAGGAGGCGTCCATGCCCAGGATCGGGTTCGAATGGCAGTTCCAGCGCAACGAGCTGAGGTTTCTGGCAGATACCAAGAACGGCTGGCAGACCGAGGACGCCCTGCCGTCCAAGGGACGCGTCTGCTACTGGCAGGACCCCGGGATCGCCATCGAGTCCGACGGCGGCGACGTCGAGATCATCACCGACTCGGTGACGACGTGGGCCCCCCTGCGCCGTCAGCTCGTCCTCATCGGCGAGCTGATCAGCCTGCTGACGGGCCGTTCACCCGACACCACCAAGCTTCCTGCCACGTTCCTGCGGTCCGACGAGCAGGAGGACGAGGCGACGACCGGCACCCGGCGATCGAGCAGGGCCCGGACGAGCGCCAAGACGCAGGCCGTGCGCGTGGCCCAGGGACACCTCAGGACCCACGACGACGTCCAGCCGACCGACGGGCTGCGCTTCGTGCCGGGCACCAACGTGGGCAACATCATCACCGTGTCCCTGGCCGCGCCCATCAAGCGGTGCGACTTCGACTCCGCCGGCAACCCGGTGATGACGCCCGTCTACGCCAAGGGCGACGTGCTGGCCTTGGCCGCCGGCAGGGACCTCGTCCACGGCACGGCTCAGGCCACCCTGGACGTGCCGCTGGCCGAGCTGCCCGCCCGGCTGGGGGTGCTCGGCTTCGACCCGAGCGCCCGGGTGGCCGCATGGCTGCAGGGACGTCACCAGACGGCCAACCTCATCGGGTTCGTCACGCTGATCCAGTACATCCTGTGGGTCTTCGCCCATCAGAACCTCACCTCCGGCGACGGGCCGAAGGCGGGCTTCGCGCTGCTGCCGCGCACGAACCTGCGCTCGGTCTACATGAACGCGCTGACGGAGGTGGAACGGTCCGCCTTCGACGCCATGGTCAACGCCCTGTCCGACGGGGACAAGAACTCCCGGGTGTGCCCCCGGCCGTACGGTCTGGGCGGGCGGCAGACGTATGACAACCAGCTCAGCCTCTTCTGGTGGCTGCGCTCGATCCAGGGCGGCGACCCGGGCCAGGGCGACGAGACGCTGGCCCTCCACATGAGCGGCGACGGCCCGCGCGGCATCGCCTACGACGCGATGTCCCCGCCGCGCGGCTACCCCGCCCACGAGCCCTTCCCCGGACGGCCGGCGGAGTGGTTCACGTACTCCATGGGGCAGAAGACGACGCCGTACAAGGCGACGCACGTGGTCGTGGAGTACCGGCAGACCGACCTGTTCGGCCTGAAGAACGGCATGGGAACCTACGAGCAGTTCGTCACCGCGGCGATGGACGCGGCCCGCAGCGCCGGTCTGGACGTGCCGCACTGACGGCTCCGCCCCTGGATCAGCCGGAACGGCTCACTGGTGGGCGGGGGGCTCAGCATCGCCCACCAGGTAGATGCCGGCGAGGGTGACCGCGTCGCGGTAGACGGCCGGCGGCGGGTCGGCTTCCTGGAGGCTCCGGAGGGCCAGGCGCAGGTGCGCGCGGTTCTGTTCACGGGTCCAGGCGCGGCCGCCGCACCGGTCGATCAGGTCCGCGACGGCGGCCAGCCCCTCCTCGGCGGGCTCGCCGTCCCCTTGGTAGAACGCGGCGAGCCGCTCGCTGTCGCGGTGCCCCGATTCCAGGCACGCCGCGACCGTGGGCGTGATCTTGCGACGGCGGACGTCACCGTAGCGCGACCGGCTGAGCTGCTCCGCCGGCCACAGGTCCGACAGATCGTTGTGGTACTGCACGGCCATGCCGAGATGGAACCCGAACCGGCCGACGGCCTCCACCTGCGCGCCGGAGGCGTCGGTCAGCAGGGCGGGCAGGCAGCACACCGCGCGCACGCCCTCGGCGGTCTTGGCCGCCTGCACGGAGACGGCCTGGTCGAGGCTGGTCTCGCAGCGGCCCTCGTGCTCCTCGTCGCGGACCTGGCCCGCGCACAGCTGGAGCCAGCCCGCGCGCATCGTCCGCAGCGCCTGCTGGGTCCGGGGGTGCGGGTGCTCGCCCAGGTGGGAGAAGGCCAGGGCCAGCAGGGCGTCACCGGCCATGATGGCGTGCCCGGTGGTGTAGGCCGCCAGGACGGTGGGCCGGCCGCGACGCCGGGCCTCCAGGTCGACGATGTCGTCGTGCAGGGTGGCCACGTTCATGAGGAGGTTGCCGGCGACGACGGCGGGCAGGCCGCGTTCGACCGGGCCGCCGTCGATGCCCGCGCACAGCAGGGTGAAGGCGATGCCCTTGCGTCCGGTTCCGCCGCGGACACCGGTGGCCGGCCCGCCGTCCCGGCCGGCCCAGCCGTAGTGGTAGTACACGCTCTCCCGCAGCGGTGAGGGCAGGCAGTTCACCGCGCGCATGAGCGCCGGATCGGTGATCCGCGCCGTGTCGGCCAGGATCTGCTCGGCGGTGCGGCCGGGTCCGGGCGGGGCGGCAGGCATGTCGGGCGGCTCCGTTCTTCCCCGGGTGTGTTTCTGCAGGTTAAGCGGTGAGTGCGGGGGAGAGCGGGTTGCGGGCCGGTGTGTCGCCGATGCCCAGATTTAATCTACATTGTAAAGGCGCTCGGGCGACCGCGCGCGGCTTCCTGGTCACCGACCACCTGGACCAGATGCCCGCCTTCCGCGCCGAGGCGGGTTCCGTCGTCCGGCTCGGGGAACACCGGCCGCTCGGCGCGGGCGGCGAGTAAGGTCAGCGTGCATGTACCCGGTCACGATCTCCTCCCCGAGGCTGGCCCTCCGGGAGTTCGTCCCGACAGACGTCGACGGGCTTCTGGCCATTTACGGCGACCCGCGGGTCACCGAGCACATGAGCTTCGAGCCCCGAAACCGGGAGCAGGTCGAGAGCACCATGGCGGGCGTGATCGAGTCGGCCCGCAACGACCCGCGCACGGACTACTGCCTCGCCGCGGTGCTGCCGGACGGCGAGCTGGTGGCGTTCGCGCGCGTCTCGATCGACTTCGGCCACCCGCTGCAGAACAGTGCCCAGATCGGGTTCGCGCTGCGCGCGGACCGGTGGCGTCAGGGGTTGGGCGCCGAGGTCGTCCGTCTGCTCCTGCGGCTCGGGTTCGAGCAGCTCGGCGTCCACCGCGTCTGGGGCGCGCGAAGCCCGCTCAACGAGGCGTCCGGGCGGGTCATGAGCAGGCTGGGGATGGTCGAGGAGGGCGTCATCCGCGGGCACCTGAAGCTGGCCGGCGGGTGGCGTGATTCGGTCGTCCACTCCATCCTGGCCCCCGAGTGGAAGGCGAGGTGACCGGCAGCTGGCACCGAGGCCCGCACGGCCGTGTCGGCCTCGGCCTGCGGCGTCACCCCGATCAGGGATGGCGATCGACGCGCCGGTGCTCACGGCTTCAGGTAGCCGGCGGCGACCAGCCCCGCGAAGGCGAGGTCGGTGTCGGTCATCTGCCCGCTGAGCACGTGCTGGACGAACGCGCCGACCGGCATGAGCACGGTCTCGATGAACTCGCCGTCATCCATTCTCGGCTCGGCGACCTTCCGGCACCCGCGGGCCAGGACCGCGTGGCGGCGATGTGAGGCGTACGACGCCAGAAAGGTCCGCATGACCACTTCGAGCGTCGCGGCTTCGTAGCCGGTCTCCTCCAGCAGTTCCCGCGCCGCCGCGACCTCGACCGGTTCGTCGCCGTCCGCGTTCCCGCCCGGCAACTCCAGCAGTACGCGTCCAGGCCCCGGCCGGTACTGCCGGGCCAGCACCACCTGCTCATCGTCGGTGAGGGCGACGGTCGCGCCGCCCGCGAGGATGTCCCACACGTCTTCGTTGCCGTCCGGGTGGCGGGGCTCAGCCGGGCGAGGCTGGAGGGCCTACGGCGCCTCAGGCGCGGCCGCGGGAGCCGGACGGGTCTTCATGGTCAGGGCCAGGAGGATCGCGGCGGCGGTGAACACGGCGGCGACGGTGAAGGCCGCGGTGGCCCCCTCGGTGAGGACCTGGTGGGACGGTCCGCGCGAAGCGCGCGTGGCCGCGCCGAACACCGTGACGAGGATGGCCAGCCCCAGCGCGCCACCGATCTGCTGCATGACGTTGAGCAGGCCCGAGGCAGCGCCGGCGTCCTGCGCCTGGGCGCCGGCGGACAACACGGTGGTGGCTCCCACCAGCAGGGCGCCCATGCCGAGACCGGCGATCATCATCGGGCCGAGCAGCGCGGAGGCGTAGTCGCTCTGGGGCGTCAGCCGCGTCATCCACAGCAGGGCCAGGCTGATCGTCCCGGCGCCGGCGGCGATCAGCGTCTTGGCGCCCAGGCGCGGCAGCAGCCGGGCCGCCGCTCCCGAAGAGGCCAGGATCACCAGGGCCAGCGGCACGAAGGCGAAGCCCGCCTGCAACGGGCTGTATCCGCGGACCTGCTGCAGGAACTGGGTGAGGAAGAAGAACATGCCGTTGCCCGCGGCCAGCACGAACAGCAGCACGACGTAGCCGCCGGCGCGGTTGCGGTCGGCGAACAGCCGCAGCGGCACGATCGGCTGCCGGGCACGGGACTCGACGGGCCCGGCCCGTGGGGCGCAAAGACGCGCGACGCAATTACGAGCGGCTCCTGGCGACCGCCCAGGCGGCGTTCGCCGAACACGGCGTCGGCGCGTCGCTGAACGACATCGCGCGCACCGCCGGCGTCGGCAACGTGACGCTCTACCGGCACTTCCCGACCCGCCAGGCGCTGCTGGAGGCGCTGCTGGGCGAAAGCCTGCGCGGCTTGCGGGCCCGCTCGGACGAGCTGCTCACCTCACCGTCCCCGAGCAGGGCCCTGATCACCTGGACGACGGCCGCCGTCGAGCACGCCATGGCCTATCGCGGCCTGGTCGACGCCCTCGTGGACAGCCTCGCCGACCCCGCGTCCGAACTCCACGCCACCTGCCAGGCCGTCAAGGCCGCCGGGGCACAACTGCTGACCAGGGCGCAGCAGGCGGGGGAGATCCGGCCCGATGTGGACGCGTCCGCCCTCTTCTCGCTGATCGCTTCAGTCGCCTGGGCGGTGGAGCGGACCCCCGCACACCGTGATCAGCTTCTGGCCGTCATGTTCGACGGGCTCCACCGCCGGGCGGATGGGCCGGCCTGAACCTGCTGGCCCAGGGGGGCTCAGCGGCCCGGCTCGTCGCCGGTGAACGTGGCCGCCTGCGGCGTGGCCGCGAAGACGGTGCGCAGTTCGGCGAGCAGGTCGTCGAGCGTGGGGTCCGGTGAGGCGGTGGTCCAGCCGCGCAGGGCGGCGTGGAAGGCGGCCACCAGCAGGTCGAGCGCGAGCCTGGGCCGGTGGTCGCGGTCGCCGAGGCCGAGCCGCCTGCGCAGGATGGTCTCGAAGGCCGCGCTGGTGCGGTCGCAGAACTGCAGCCCGTGCGCGGCGATGGACGGCGTACGCTGCGACAGCTCCTGACTGAGCCGCACGCGGGCCACCCATTCCGGCCCATCCGCCGACATTCGCCGCACCGCCGCGAGCATCGCCTCCTGCAGCACCTCCAGCACGGGACGGCCGCCGAGCGGCGCGTGCTCGACGTCGTCGAGGAGCGCGGTCCACAGCGCCTCCAGCGGGGCGGAGGCGACCTCCTCCTTGCTGGCGAAGTTGCGGAAGAACGTGCGCTTGGAGACCTCGACCTCCGCGCACAGCTCGTCAAGGGTCACCTGGTCGAAGCCGCGCTCGGTGAACAGCGCGAGCGCGGTGTCCACCAGGGCGGCCCTGGTCTTGAGCTTCTTGCGCTCGCGGAGCGGCAGCAGGTCGGCGGTCATCGTCCCCAGTGTATCCGGAGCGCATATGCCTCCTATAGGCTTATGCCACTCAGTGGCACTTTGGAGGATGTCATCATGCGCGCTTTGATCGTCGACCGTTCCGTTCCCGGTGGTCTGCGGGTGGGCCAGGCGCCCGACCCGGTGCCGGCGTCCGGCGAGGCGCTGGTCCGCGTCACCGCCACGTCGCTCAACTACGGCGAGGTCAGGCACGCCCTGCAGGAGGCGCCCGAGGGCACGGTGCTCGGCTGGGACGCGGCGGGGGTCGTCGTCCAGGCGGCGGCCGACGGCTCGGGGCCCGCCGCGGGCACGCCCGTGGTCACGCTGGGCTGGGACGGCGGGTGGGCCGAGCTGCGGGCCGTCCCGACCGACCGGATCGGGGTGGTGCCGCAGGGCGCGGACCCCGGCGCGATCAGCACGATCCCGGTCGCCGGCGCCACCGCGCTGCGCGCGCTCGACCGCCTCGGGCCGATCCTGGGGCGGCGCGTCCTGGTCACCGGCGCGACGGGCGGCGTCGGCCGGTACGCCGTGCAGCTCGCCCGGCTCGGCGGCGCGTACGTCATCGCCGCCACCGGCGACCCGGACCGGCACGGCGACGGGCTGCGCGCGCTCGGCGCGGACGAGGTCGTCACCGCCCCCGCCGAGAGCGGCGGACGGCTCGACGGCGTCCTGGACCTGCTCGGCGGCGTCCCGCTGGTCGAGGCGTTCGACCAGCTCACCGAGGGCGGCACGCTGGTCGCCGTCGGCCACTCCACGGGCGAGGGCGAGATCTTCCCGTTCGGCGCGCTGTTCGGCGGGCCCGACCGCCACGACCGCTCGCTGGTGACCTTCCACCTGCTCTACTGCCAGGGCCTGCACCGCGACCTGACCTGGCTGGCCGGGCGGGTCGCGGACGGCACGCTGAGCCCGGAGATCACCTGGCGCGGCGGCTGGGACGACGCCGCCGAGGCGGCGACCGCCCTCCTCGACCGCCGCGTGCACGGCAAGGCGGTGCTCGACCTGGCGTGAGAGGCGGGCTGGACGAGGCGTTCGAACAGGCCGCGAGGAGACACGGCGTGCCGGAGAGCGTCCTGCTCGCCGTCTCGTACATGGAGTCGCGCTGGGACTGCACGGCGGCAGGCCCAGTACGGCGGGCGGGTTCGGCCCCACGCACCTCACCGACGGCGCCATGCTGCGCACCTCGCGGCATCACCACATCGACCGGGAAGAGGACCCGCGCGGCCGCCCGCGCCGCCACCGGGCAGCGCTACGTCGTCGCCGACCGGCAGGGCGAGTGGACCGCCATCTGGTACCTGGGGCAGAAGGCGTGGTTCCACAGCCCGGAGTCCGGTCCGGTGGCCGTGCCCGGCCGGGCCCGGACGGCGACGCCCCGGCCCGGCCTGGACGCCGTCCCCGTGTACGGCCGCGCCTACCCGGAGGAGGCGGCGTACCCGCCGGACGTGGAGGTGCAGCCGCTGGTCCCGCTGCGGTACACGTTCCCGGCCGGGCAGGCGTACACGGTCGGACTGACCGCCACCGGCGAGTACTACAGGGCGACGACCTTCGACACCACGCAGCACCGGGTGGTCCGCGGCACCCAGGGGTACCACCAGATCCAGTTCGGCCACCGCGTCATGTTCGTCAGGAGCGAGGACGTCGTGGTGACCGACGCGTGAGCGCGACCCCGGCGTGCTCGGGGGGATCGAGCCGCGGCCGGGCCCGCTCCTCGTGTCGTCGCCCTGGAGGAACGCGGTGCCGAACTCGGCCGGCACCCATGGGAGCTGATCGGTTGATTCGCCGGAGGATGTCATCCATAGTGGCCGCAGAAGCGAGGATTCGCCGAGAAAGGCGGGACCGCAGATGCCGGCTGCGCGCCCTCCCCGTCGTCATGATCACCTGATTGCTCGGCGCAGGTGGTGGCACAGGCCCTGGGCGAAGTGGATAGGCGTCTCAGTGGCGACGCCCGTGCTGGTAGGCGTGTTGACCTGGGCCGTTCAGCGTCCGTTCTCCTCGACGGGAGTGCCTGCCACGCCTGCTCCGACGAAGACGTCTACTTCACCTACCTTGCAGAAGGAAGCGGAGGGACGACCAATTCTGGTGGACTTCGTGAAGATAGATCCGGAGCCCAACCCCACGCGAGTTCTGCCAGATCCTGTCGAGTTGTCACAAGCCGAACTCGCCTCGCTCAACCGGCTTCCCGCCGAGGGCCAGGAATCATGGTTCCGGGAGCACGGTTCCGTCGAGCTTGACTGGCTCCAGGCCCAGGTGATCCTGCGTGGCAACAGCGAGCACAAGGTCCGCATCACCGAGATCAACGCCGTCAAACAGTGTTCCTCCCCGTTCGACGGGACACTGTTCTACAGCCCTCCCGGAGGCGCCGACGACGATGTCATCCGCCTCGGCTTCGACCTGGACCAGCCGGACTCCCGGGCGCAACTCATGACGGGATGGAGCTGGAAAGGAGACTACTTCGACCAGAAGACCATCTCGCTGGTTCGGGGCGAGGACATCGTCCTGCAGTTCGTGACGACGACGGCCGAACATTACTGCAGCTTCTCGTTCGCGGTGAACTACCTGGTCGCCGGCCGTCCGGGAACGCTGACGATAGACGACCACGGCAAACCGTTCAGGCTGAACGCTTTGATCAAGGACATGGACGACTTCCCTTACGGGGACTACCGCAGATATCGCTCGTTGTACGTGGGAGGGCTGGGGGACCCCACCGGCAAACATCCCGAGTGGGTGAAGTGGCGGGCAGATGATCTCAGGAAGGCCGAGAACGCCCGGCTCTCCAGCGAGTAAGCGACGGCTGCCGGGCCGCCACGGGGCGGCCCGGATGCGACGCCGCCCGGGAACTCCGTGGCCGCCGTCATGAGCGCGGGCCGGAGCCGGCGGGGTCGATCAGCCGATCGGCGGTGCGAGGTAGTCCAGCGCGTAGCCCTCGCCGGAGGGGGTCACGCGCGCGATGCCGGGTGAGTCGAGGTGGGCGCCGGCCACGAAGTGGTGTGGCCGGCTCAGTCGTTCGAGCAGCGCCGCTCGCGCGGCGCGGGCCTCGGCCTGGTCGCCGTCGAGCTCCCAGGACACCTTCGGCCGATCGAACTGCAGTGTCGGGACGTGCACGGTGTCGCCCCAGACGAGAAGACGGCCGGCGGAGCTGCTGATCTCGTAGACGGTGTGCCCGGGGGTGTGGCCCGGCGTCGGGAGCGCGGTGGCCCACTCGTTGATCGCCACCTTCTCCGACACGGGCACGACCCGGTCGCGGATCGGCTCCAGCCGCCGCCCGGCGAAGACCGAGACGTCGCCCGCGCCGATCCACACGCGCTCAAGCTTCGGGAACGCCTCTGAGCCGTCCGGCGCGATCAGGCCGCTCACGTGGTCTTCGTGGTTGTGGGTGATGGCCGCGTCCGTCACGTCGGCGCGGTCGACCCCCGCCTCGTCGAGCGCGTCGTAGATCAGCCCCATGGTGGGGACGTGCCAGGCGTCGGACGCGCCGGTGTCGATGAGCACCGACCGCGTGCCGTCGGTGACGTAGAAGGCGTTGACCGACAGCCGCAGGTTGCCGTCGGCCAGCGGGACGGCGGCCGGCAGCTCGCCGAGCGTGCGCCCGTCCTCGTCGCGCAGCCGCGTGGGCGGCATGTCGATGTACCCGTCGCGCAACGAGATCACCCGCAGCTCGCCGAATTCGAACGTGGCGTGGAGCCGGCCACCCGAACTGAAACGCATGGAACCTCCGTCATGTCGGGCGCGCATCGCCCGTCTTCAATAGAAGACATTATCTTCTTTAGGAGAAACCGTACACTGTGGGACAGCGAGGGACGGATCGATCGAGGAGCACGGTGGTCGAGAAAGACGGAAACGTGGCCGAACCGCAGCACGGTGACGACCTGGCCGGCGCGTTCGGCGTCAACGTGCGGCGACGTCGCGAGGAGGCGGGCCTGACGCTGGAGCAGCTGTCCGCGCAGTCGTCGGTCAGCCGGGCGATGTTGTCCAAGGTCGAACGCGGTGAGAAGAGCCCGACGATCGGCGTCGCGTCGAGGATCGCCCACGCGCTCGACGCGTCGCTCTCGGACCTGATCGGCGCGCCGGCCGGGGCCGCGTCCGGCGTGGCCGTCGTCATGCGCAGGAACCATCGTCCCGTGTTCCGTGACCCGGAGACCGGCTTCGAGCGGCACATGGTGTCCGCGGCCCCGGGCGCGGGAGGAGCCGAGATGGTCTTCCACCACCTCCCCGCCCAGGTGTCCACCGGGCTGCTGCCCGCCTATCCGCCGGGTACGGAGAAACAGCTCCTGGTGCTCGAAGGCAGTCTCACCGTCGCGATCGGCGGGATCAACGAGACCCTGGAGACCGGCGACTCCCTGTTCTTCCAGGCCGACGCCGACCACGGCTTCGCCAACCGGACGAACGCTCCCTGCGAGTACATCATGTTCATCTCGCGCCGAACCTGATCGGCCGGGAAGCACCCTCCGGCTACAGGCGACGGCAGTTCCGCGGGCGTTCCGGGCGGTCGTCGGTCCAGCCCGTCGTCGGCGTCCAGGTCTGGGAGTCCACGGTCTGTCCTTCGGACAGGCCCACGGCGTCCTCTCCGGCCTTGGTGACCTCCGCCAGGATCTCGCCGGTCGCCGGGTCGAGGACGGTCGTATGGTCCTCGATCACCTCGTCGTCCTCGCCGAACTCCCTGAAGTACCGCTTGCCCTTGCCGAAGTCCACGGCCAGGCCCTCCCGGCTCAGCGGGTCCCTGACCACCCCCCGGACGGCGGTCGTCGGCAGGTCGGCCAGCAGGCGCAGGACGGTGGCCCGGACGGCCGGGCGGAGGGGCTTCGACAGCAGGAACCGGGAGCCGGCGACGACCTCCTCCAGCGGCCGCGTCGCGCCCTTGTCCTTCTTGGCCGCCTCGGCCCTCAGCCACTCCCGCAGCCCCTTCTCGTCGGCGGGCAGCGCCAGGATCTCGGCCGCGGTGTAACCGCCGAGCGCGGTGGCGCCGGGTCCGCGGACCGGCGCGACGTCGCGGGTGTACTGGCAGGCCGTGTCCTTCGCGAGCATCGGCAGCTTCACGCAGGCGGCGGCGCTCGTGCCGGAGGTGCACACCCGCTGCACCTTGGCGGGCGATCCCGCGGCCCGCCAGGCGCGATCGTCGGCCGGCGTCGCGGGGCTGAGGATCGGTTCACCGTACTGCGTCTGCACGGGATCCTTGGGGTCGCGTGGCAGCCAGAGCGCCGACTCGGAGGAGAGCTTCGCGTTGAACGCGCGTCCCCCGGCTCGTACCCGGATCAGGGTGTCGCTCAGCGCCGACTTGTACCAGTAGGCGCCCTGGTGTTCCGGCAGCCGCGCGATGCGGGCCGCCAGGCGGCGCAGTTCCTCGTTGCCGTCGGCGGCGTGCGGCGCGGGGTTCGACACGGGGGCGGGCACGGCGATCAGGTTCGAGACCAGCACGACCGCCGCGAGGACGACGGCGACCGCCGCCGCGGCCAGGATCGGCAGCCCTCGAAGGCCCCGTCGCGGCTGGACCGCGGCAGGGGAGGCGACCGGTGCGAGGCTCTCGGGGGACACCAGTTCCGCGCCGGCGGTGAAGGCGTCGCGGAGCCGGTCCTCGATGTCACGGGTCATCGTTCCTCCTCCAGTTCGGCGGCGAGCGCCCGCAGCGCACGGGATGCCGTCGACTTGACCGTTCCGCGGCTGATCCCCATCACCTGGGCGATCTCCGCCTCCGACAGTTCAAGGTAGAAACGCAGCACCAGCACCTCGCGCTGGCGCCGCGGCAGGTCCCGGACGGCCTGGAACACCTGCCGCCGGGTCTCACCCAGCAGCGCCGCGGCCTCGGCCGACCAGAGCGGAACCTCGCGTTGGCCGCGGAACCGCCCGATGACCGCCCTGCGCCGCAACACCATCCGGCTTCCGTTGAGCACGGCCGTGCGCAGGTAGGGCAGCACCTGTTCGTGGTCGGCCAGCGTGCTCCACCTGCGGTACACCGCGGCGAAGGCGTCCTGGACCACGTCCTCGGCGGTCTCCTGGTCGCCGACCAGCAGGAACGCCAGCCGTACCAGGGCGAGCCGGTGATAGAGGAATAACTCGGTCACCGCCGCGTCGACCGACGCCGCGGCGGCCGGCGAACGGGGAGGGCCGTGAGTGATGTCGAACTGCATGTCTTCTCCATGCGCGAGCACCCGCGAAGGTTGCGTCACGCCGGCACGATTCCGGCGAAAAGCTCGACCTCCAGCGGAGTCCCACATGCGACCGCCGCCTGACGACGAAGCCTGGAGCTCACCCGGGTCTCGCGTCCGCGGCCTTGAGGGCTTCGAGCAGTTCGGCGGGTGGCGTGCCGCGGCCGGCGGTGAGTGCGGCGGCGAAGGCCGTCCCGCCGAGCTCCGCGCGAAGCGCGCGCCGCAGCCGGCTGTCGCCCGGCCCGCCGGGGCCGCCCGCACCGCCGGGCCCGTCGGGGCCGGTGGGTGTCGCGGCGCCCAGCAGCCGGGCCGAGCGGGCCGCGAAGCCGGCGGCGTGTTCGGTCTCGGCGAGCAGTCGCAGGCCGGCGGCGATCAGGTTGTGGTCGTTGAGGGAGATCGCGGTGCCGGCGCCCTGGAGGAGATGGCGTCGCGCGCCCCGGTGGTCGCCGCGTGAGGCGGCCGCGCGGCCGAGCCCCAGACGGCAGTAGGTCGCGCAGCGAAGGTCTCCGATGCGGTGGAACTCCGGCAGGAGCTCGGTGAGCAGCGCCGTCGCCGCCTCCTGGTCGTCGCGGTGCTGGGTGAGGCGGGCCCAGTGGAGCTGGGCGTGCAGGCGTTCGTGGTCGCTTCCCGTGCTCAGGGCGAGGTCGAGCGCCTCGTTCAGGCAGGTCTCGGCCTCCGCCAGGCGGACCTCGTCGCGGATCAGGCGGCCCGCGAGGTGGTTGAGGCAGTTGGCGCGCTTCACGTGGTCGCCCAGGCGGCCGAACAGGGCCGCCGCGGCGCGGAGCCGGTCCACCGCGGTCGCGGTGTCGCCCGCCATGCTCCCGAGCACGGACAACGCCAGCGCGTGATGCCAGTCGTCGCCCAGCCGTCCGAACACCGCGGACGCGCCGTCGAGCGCCCGGGCCGCCTCGGCGTGCCCGCGCCGGTAGAGCGCCACCTGGCCG